>JASHYZ010000256.1 GCA_030042795.1 Terriglobia bacterium
GGCTGTCAAACCGGCCCACCGGCTTTTCTGCGGACCGCTTATTGACACTTGACACCGTCGCGCGCCGCCCGCAGCCGTGGGTCTACTGGGACCAGACGATGCGTCATCTGCGGGAACTGCCGGGTGTGGAATCAGTGGCAGAGGCTGGCGGGGCGCTGCTCGGAGGGTTGGGTTGGAATAATGTCATTTCTGTTAACGGCACGCCCCCCAACGGCATTGTAGTCTACTTGCTGCAGGTTTCGCCGGGATGGATCGACACAATGAAGATTCCGCTCGTCGATGGTAGAGACTTCAGTGCCGTCGACACATATCCCGGCGCCGCGCTGGTTAACCAGGCGTTTGCGAAGGCGTACTTCAACGGTCAAGATCCCGTCGGAAAACCTTTCGAGGTGGTGTTCAGTGGAGGGACACGCCTTCGCTTTGAGGCCGTGGGCTTGGTAGGAGATGTAACCTACAACGATATACGCAGGCCCATGTTACCCCAAGCTTATTTCCCTCTCTGGTCGGTCGGCGCCAAGGGCTTAATAGGGGAGAGGGGCGACGACACATTCATCGTCCGCACAGCCAGCGCGAACCCCCTGACGATGGCTTCCGTGCTACGCCGCGAGATACCGCGCGCGTGGCCCGAATTTCGCGTGTCCAACATTCTCACGCAGCTTGAGATCAACCAGTCCCACACCGTCCGGGAGCGCCTGCTGGCGAGGCTGGCGTTTTTCTTCGGCGTGGTCGCGCTGTTACTCGCGGGCGTCGGCCTTTACGGCGTGCTCGATTATTCCGTCTTGCAACGCCGTCGCGAAGTGGCCATCCGCATGGCGCTGGGCGCACAAGCCGCTGACGTGGCGCGGCGCATTACGGCGGATGTATTCTCCATGGTGATCGCCGGAGCGCTCGCAGGCCTCGCGCTCGGCTTCGCATCGGTGCGATACATCGAGTCTCTGCTCTACCAGGTGAAACCCGGCGACCCTCGGATGCTGGCCTTTCCCGCCCTCACCATTCTGGCAGCAGCGTTGCTGGCCGCGCTACCCCCGGTGATTCGCGCCGTGCGCATTGACCCGGCCTTGATGCTGCGCGCGGAATGAAGGATGTCGCTATTGGGCTATTTGCAACGTCGTTAATCGGACTGATGTTGAAGGCGCTGTCATTCTGAGCGAAGCGAAGAATCCCTGCATTTGTCTTTCAGGAACAGAAAGAAACCGCGATGCTTCGCAGCGCTCAGCATGACGGACATCCGAATTGGGCAACGACTTCCGACGATAGGTATCAATCACAATTCAGGACAACCCTTCCATGTCACGGTGGTCACGATTCGCCAATGTATTTCGCGGCGATCAGTTGAACCGCGAAATCGACGAAGAGCTCCAGTCGCACCTTGATGAAGCTGTCCGCCAGGGCCGCGATTCCAACGAAGCACGCCGAGCGCTGGGTCCGCCGCTGCGCCTTCGCGAAGAGAGTCGTGACGTGCGGCTGATTGTTTGGCTCAATTCGCTGCGCGCCGACGCCGTCTTCGGCTGGCGGCAGCTCATGAAGAACAAGGTGGCTTCAGCGGCGGCCATCCTCTCGCTCGCACTCGGGATTGGCGCCTGCACGTCAGCGTTTCGGCTCATCGACGCCTTGTTCTTGCGGCCTTTGCCGGTATCGGATCCTGGCCGGTTGTACGCGGTCTCGTTTGAAGGACCCAACGCGATGACCGGCAATCTCATGACCTATGACAGTTGCTCCTACCCGATGTTCCTCCGAATGCGCGCCGCCGTCAGGGATCAGGCCGATCTCATCGCCATTTCGTACGCCGACCATGTCGATCTCACCTATGGATCGGACGACGAGACGGAAAAGGCCTACTTACAATACGTGTCGGGTTGGATGTTCAGCTCCTTCGGGCTGAGGCCAACTCTGGGCCGCCTCCTGACCGCAAGCGACGATTTGAAGCCGGGCGCACATCCTCACGCCGTGCTCTCTTACGACTACTGGAGGCATCGGTTTGGGGAGGACCCGAAGGTAATTGGCCGAACCTTTCAGATGGGAGGCGTCCTTTACGAAATCGTTGGCGTGGGCCCGGAGCGCTTCACGGGCACAGAGACCGGCATCATGACCGACGTGTTTGTGCCCATGATGATGAAGAACCCCGTCACGCTTACCAGCCCGGACAATTTCTGGCTTCGGACCCTGGTTCAGCTCAAGTCCGGCGTAAACCCGGAGCCTGTCCACCAGAAGTTGCTTGCAGTCTTCAGGGCAATCCAGCAGGAGCGGGCAAAGGGCTTCACCACCATGCCCCGGCCGGTTCTCCAACAATATCTTAAAGAGATCCTACTGCTGGCGCCTGCGGCTGCCGGACGCTCCAACCTGCAACGGGATTACCGCGGCGCGCTAATGGCTTTCGCAATTTTGGTTGCGCTGGTGTTGTTGATCGCGTGCGCCAACGTCGCCAATCTGATGACCGCGCAGGCGGCAGCGCGCATGCGTGAGATAGCGTTGCGCGTCTCCATCGGCGCGGGCCGAGCGCGGCTGCTGCAACTGGTCCTCGTGGAAAGCGCCTGGATCGGTCTCCTCGCGGCCGCGGTCGGTCTGGCCTTCGCTTGGTGGTCGGCGCCGCTTCTCGTGAGCATGATTAATCCACCCGGTGACCCGGTGCGGCTGTATCTCCCGGCAGACTGGCGGGTGCTCGGCTTTGGTCTAGCTCTCGCGCTCGGAGTGACGCTGCTGTTTGGATTGGCGCCCGCGCTGCGCGCCGCCGCCGTGCAGCCGGCGGGCGCGCTGAAAGGCGGCGAGGACCCGCACTCGCGGCGCCGCCTGATGCATGGGTTGATCGCAGCGCAGGCTGCCTTCTGTTTCGTGGTTTTGTTCATTGCCGGCCTGTTTGTGGTCACCTTCAAGCGGCTGTCGGCACAACCCCTGGGCTTTTCCCCCGAACGGATTCTCGCGCTCGAAACCATCGCGCGGCCCGCACAGTTGCCGGTGTATTGGGACCAGATCGCTGACCGTCTGCGGCAGGTTCCCGGAGTGGAGAGGGTAGCAACCGCCGGTTGGGCGCTGATGAGCGGCGAGAGCGCGGTGGGATCTATTTCTGTCCACGGTGAACTACCCACCGAGGTCTTCTCCGACTTTTTCAGCGTGTCGCCGGGCTGGCTCGAAACGATGAGAATTCCTCTGATTAACGGCCGTGACTTCCACCCAGGCGACGTCTATCCGCGCGTCGCAATCGTCAACCAGGCTTTTGCGAAACAGTACTTCGGAGGCGACGATCCGGTGGGCAAGTCGTTTGAGAGAGTGGACGCCCGCGGCGAACGGTTGCGGCTTGAGATTGTGGGTTACGTTCGCGACGCGCGCTCCCGCGACGATTTGCGCCTGCCCATCCGGCCGACAGTTTATATTCCAATTCAGGCCGTTGACGCCAGCGGCGCTTTCCGCCCAGTGAGCAGAGCGACTTTTCTGGTGAAGACGTTGACTCCAAACCCTCTCGCGCTGGCGGCGGTTCTGCGGCGCGAGGTGCCCCGCGCCCGGCCCGATTTCCTGGTGAGCAATGTTCGCACGCAGACGGAGATCGACCACTCTAAAAATCTCCGCGAGCGCTTGCTGGCAAGGCTTGCGTTCTTCTTCGGCGCGGTCGCGCTCCTGCTCGCAGGCGTCGGACTTTACGGCGTCCTTGATTACTCCGTCTTGCAGCGGCGGCGCGAAGTGGCCATCCGCATGGCGCTGGGTGCTCAAGCCAGCGAGGTCGCGCGCCGCGTTACCGGGGATGTTTTCTCTATGGTGCTTGCCGGAGCCCTCGTCGGCCTCGCCCTCGGCTTCGCCTCGGTGCGTTACATCGAGTCTCTCCTCTACCAGGTGAAACCTGGCGATCCTCGCATGCTGACCTTCCCTATCCTCACCATCCTGGCTGCAGCGTTGTTGGCCGCCCTGCCGCCCGTGATCCGCGCCGTGCGCATTGACCCGGCCCTGATGCTGCGCTCGGAGTAGGGTTGCCAACAAAGGCGTGGCTACCCCGCGCGGTCGTCTTCCGGCTCCAAAGGTTCTTAGGGTTATCCTGAATATAAGAGATCAGGTGAGCGATTTGTCAGGTTGTTGCGCCGAGCGTGTGTTCAAGCTGCCGAATCCGTTTTATCTGGTTCAGTAAGATGCGGCCGGTGATGGATGCCGCGACTGTCAGCCGAAGTGTACTCGTGCTGCCTTCATGCGGCAGGAGTATACTCAGCAGCGTAGTGATTTGACGATTTGCGGGAGGTCGTTGTGGCGACAAAGAAGCGAGGCACGGGAGATACGCGGGTTTTTCCTGAGATGCTGACTCGACGGCGATTGCTCAAGAGTGCGGCAGGCATTGCCGTTGCTGCGGCGACGCAAGCGCTGATGCCGGCAAACGTGCGACGCGTACTGGCGATGGGTCCGCCCGGAAACAGTTCGTTGAGAGACATCAAGCATGTCGTGCTGCTGATGCAGGAAAATCGTTCGTTCGATCACTACTTTGGAACTCTGGCGAACGTAAGAGGATTCAGCGATCCGAGAGCGATAGAGCTTTATACAACCGGGAAGTCCGTTTTTCACCAGCCCGATCCCGAAAACCCGAATGGATACCTGCTACCTTTCCATTTGGACACTCGCGCAAGCAGCGCGCAGAAAATCCCTTCGACGAGCCATGCCTGGGCGGTACAGCACGCAGCTTGGAATCAGGGAGACATGGACAACTGGCTGCCCGCGCATCGCACAGCGGACGGCGTGAATGGC
>JASHYZ010000257.1 GCA_030042795.1 Terriglobia bacterium
TTTCGGTGTTGGGTCAGAAAAGCCGCAGACGTGAAAGCGACGTCTGCGCTACCTGGCTACCTTGCTGTCAGAATAGCACTGGGCGTGGCTACCCCCGTTTCCCGAGCGCAATGGAACACGATTCGCAGGGATTCTTGGAATTGATTCTTGGATCCGACGCCGATAAGCATGTTCAGCAACGACGTTAAAGGAGGCTAGGTGTATCGAACGTTGGCGCTTGCTCTCTGCACTCTCACCTTCACAACAGGAAGTAAATTGCTGCGGGCTCAGCCGCATCCCAAGTTAGTCGTGGTGATAGTCGTTGACCAAATGCGGGCTGATTACCTTGACCGCTTCGCCCCTTACGAGACGGGGGGCTTGCATTTCTTCGCTGCCGAAGGGGCAGATTTTGTCAACGCCAATTATCAGCATTCCCCGACCGAAACCTGCGTCGGCCACGCGGTGCTGCTTTCTGGAAGGAATCCGGCTCACACAGGCATTGTCGCCAACGAATGGTACGATCGCGCCGCTGGAAAGATGGTGTACTGTGTCGACGATTCCAGCTCGCCTCTCGTAGAGGGTAGCGGGAACCCGGTATCGCCGCGGAACCTCATCGGAGAGAACTTCAGCGACTGGCTTCAGTCATCTTACCCCGGCGCTCGCGTCTATTCGATTTCCCTGAAGGACCGCGCGGCCATTCTCATGGGCGGGCATCACCCGGAGGGCGCCTTCTGGTACTCTCACGTGAGCGGCCAATTTCTCACCAGCCGCTACTATGCCGAGCAACTCCCGCAGTGGGTGAAGGATTTTAATGAGGGACGCCCGGCGGATTCCTATGCCGGCAGGCAGTGGACTCCATTGCTGGATGCAAGCTCGCCGGCATATCACACGCACGAAGTGGCCGGGCAGTTCCCGCATGCGATGGCGGAGAAGGCAGGACCGAAGCTCTACGACAACATCTATGCCTCACCCTTTGGGGACGATCTGCTGGAACAGTTTGCGGAAGCTACGATTACCGCAAACCATTTGGGGCAAACGGATGGCAAGCAAGCCGCTCCCGATTTGCTCGACATCAGCTTTTCTTCGAATGATGCGGTGGGGCACGCGTACGGCCCTGACAGTCCGGAGATCGCCGACGAGCAGATTCGCCTTGACCGCACGCTGGGACGCTTGGTCGCCTTCATCGACTCGAAGGCGGGAAAACAGAATGTATTGTGGGCGCTCTCGGCTGACCACGGATCCGAGCCGGAACCGGAGGCCGAACGGGAGCTCAATCATAATGCGGCGGCTCAGCGGCTTCCGTTTTCTGCGGCGCTGAATTCGGCACAGAAACAACTGGATGCTATTTTCCACATATCCGGTAGCATGAAGTGGTTTGCGGCGAGGACGGATGGCATGATGTATTTCGACATCGCCGAGCTCAAGAATCATCATATCGAGCTCGCAGCAGCCCGCCGGGCGCTCGCGAAACAGGTGCGCGACGTTCCAGGCATGGAGGCGTTCTACGACACATCGCAGTTGGCCGGAGTTTCCGGCTGGATCGGCCGTTTTCTGAGGAATAGCTACTTTCCGGATCGAAGCGGCGACGTCTACTACCTGACCAAAGAATGGACATATTTCAGTTCACAGCCGACTGGAACCTCCCATGGCGACCCCTGGCCCTATGACACGCATGTGCCGTTCGTGATCGCGGGATGGCGGGTCCGTCCCAAACAAATTAAGGCGAGCGTACAGGTGACCGATCTTGCGCCCACGCTGGCTGATCTGGTCGGAGTTCATTGGCCTCGCTCGGAGACGATGAATGGCCGGTCACAGAAGGATCGGCTGGGCCTCAGTAAATGACGCAGGCTTTCTCGGGAGAAATCCTTCAATGAAACGATGGATGGTTTGCACGGCCGTCATTGTCCTCGCGGTTGGGGCCAATCGGCGAAGTATTGCCGCTTCAAACCCGCCTAAACACAAGACCGAAAACATCATCTTCGTGATGACTGACGGCATGCGCTGGCAGGAGTTGTTCAGAGGAGCGGACGCCACATTGATGAACAAGGAAAATGGGAGCGTGGAGGACGTGCCAGCCCTGCGGAAAGCGTATTGGCGTGACACCGAAGAGGAGCGTCGACGGGCCTTGATGCCGTTTCTATGGGATGTCGTCGCTCGGCAAGGGCAAGTCTATGGCAACCGCGCGAAGGGTTCTGACGCCTATGTCACCAATGGCCTGAACTTTTCGTATCCGGGTTATAGCGAGACGCTTTGCGGATTCGCCGATCCTCGCGTCAACAGCAACGACAACGTGCCGAATCCGAACGTTACGGTGCTCGAGTGGCTTAACCGCCAGAGCCCCTATCACGGCCGGATAGCAGCCTTTGGGGCATGGGACGTGATCGCAGCGGTTTTCAATCCAGAACGTTCGGGACTGGTGGCTAACGCCGGCTATGAGCCCTTCACCGCCATGCGTCTCAACCCTCGTCTCGAATTGCTGAATCAGCTCAAAGCTGATTGGCCTCGCATGTGGGATGATGAACCTTTCGACGCCATACCCTTCTACACTGCGCTCGAATATCTTAAAGCGCGCAAGCCGCGCATTCTTTATCTTTCTCTGGGAGAGACCGACGAGTGGGCTCACCAGGGCAACTATACCGAGTACTTGAACGCTGCTCATCGCGTGGATGCCTACCTGCGGGTACTCTGGGAAACTGCGCAGTCCATGAAGCAATATCGCGGGAGGACCACGTTGATCTTCTCGCCGGATCACGGCCGGGGGGATGATCCCACGGAATGGAAGGATCACGGCGAAAAGGTGCCCAGCTCAAAATACATCTGGATGGCCTTCTTGGGACCGGACACGCCGGCGCTTGGCGAGCGCGCCAACATTCCGGCAGTGCGGCAGAATCAGATTGCGGCAACGCTGGCGGCATTGCTGGGTCAGGATTACGCCTCCGCTGTACCGAACGCGGGCAAGCCTATTGCGAACGTGTTGGGACCCAGATGAAATAGAATTCAGCAGTGCTTGACTTTCATCTTCCCACCCGAGCCAGGTAGCACAGGTAGCGCAGCGCGAAGATTTTCGTCTTGTGCTTGAATGCAGCTCGCAACCTCTCCGTGCCCCCAAAAGCCTTCAACACTGAGGCCACAGAGTCTCCGTGAACGCCGT
>JASHYZ010000258.1 GCA_030042795.1 Terriglobia bacterium
GAAGCCAGCGGCCGAGTGGCGGCCCGCTTGCAAGTCGATGAAGCCACGCCTGTGGCGCATGCCTTCAGTTTGTTCTTCCACCTGGTTAATCTTTGCGAGGAGAGGCAGCGTGTACGCCGCCTTCGGGCCTACGAAAAGCACGATGGCGGCGCACCGATGTCACTGCGGAGTACGTTTGATGCGCTTCGCCGCCACAAAACCAAAGCCGCCGCGCTCTCACGTTTGCTGGCGTCCGTGCGGGTGGAGCCGGTGCTGACGGCGCATCCCACCGAGGCCAAGCGCCGCAGCGTGATGAATCATCTTTGGTCCATCGGCCGCGCCCTGGACGATGTGGCGGCGGATTCCTCCGCCTCCCCGGAAGCACAGATCGACCCCTGGATCGAAGCGCTGTGGCTAACCGAGGAAGTGCGGGAGCGGGCGGTGACGCCTGAGGTGGAAATCGAAAGCGCGCGGGTATATCTGGAAAAGACCATTTATGACCTGGCGGGGGCGCTGTGGGAGCGGTTTCGCAGCGAGCTGCGGAGGTCGAAGCTCAAGATTGCCGAGCCCGCCCCGTTCATTCGCTTTGGTTCCTGGGTGGGAGGAGACCGCGACGGCAATCCGAACATCACACCGGAATTCAGCCTGCACGCGGCCGAAGAGATGCGGCAGAGCGTGCTTCGCTATTACCAGCGGTGCTGCGAACGCTTCCTTTCTGTGCTGTCGTTCCCTTGCGCGCGGCCTGAGGCGCAGCGCGCCCTGCTCGACTCCCTGCGGTCAGACTTTGAGCGCTTTCCGGAGCTTCAGGCGCTCCAAAACGCTGACCAGCCCCACGAACTTTTGCGGCGCAAGCTGCGCGTGATGCTGGCAAGGCTGGAGCGAACCCAGCAACGCGCGCCGGGAGGATACACGGGCGCCGCGGAGTTCGCTGGCGACGCCAAGCTGCTGGAGGAAGCCGTGCGGCGAGCGCCCGCGCCGAGGCTGGCGAATATCGCTCCGGAAAGGCTGCGCGTGGCCGCTGAGGTGTTCGGCTTTCATGCGGTCAGCCTCGACTTTCGCCAGCACAGCTCGGTGATAAGGGCCGCCGCCGACAGGTTGCTGATCTCTTACAAGCTGCCTCTGGAACCGGAAGCCGCCCGCATCCAATCGGTCCAACAGGCGCTCACTTCTGCGCGGCCGGCCCCATCCAGGCCACTCGGGGAGGCCCCTGACGAATTTCGAGCCCTGAAACAGATTCAAGAGCGTCATGGCGAGGAAGCCGCGCACCGCTACATCATCAGTATGGCGACGAGCGCTGCCAACATTTGGGACGTCCTCTTGCTGGCGCACGCCGCGGGATTGGTGAGTTGGGAGGGCGAGCAATTGCGATCGTCGATTGACGTCATCCCGCTGTTTGAAACCTACGAGGACTTCCAGCGAGGCGGAGACGTGCTGGATGAGTTGACCTCAAATGCGCTCTACAAGGGCCTGCTTGAATCACGGGGAAGCTTTCAGGAGGTGATGCTCGGCTATTCCGATTCGGTTAAAGACTCGGGGTACCTGGCGGCCAACTGGGCCCTGTTTCGCGCTGAGGACGAGCTGACGCGGGTGGTCGCGAAGCGCGGCGTCCGTCTGGGGCTGTTTCATGGAAAGGGTGGCAGCATCGACCGGGGCGGCGGAGTCTCCTATCGCACCGTGCAGGCGCAGCCCAATTCGGCCCCGAATGGCCGTCTGCGCATCACCGAGCAGGGCGAAGTGATTTCGTTCAAGTATTCGAATCCGGTGATCGCGGAGCGGAACCTCGAGCAACTTGTGGCCTCGGTGCTGGGCGCCAATCTGTTTCACCCGGCGCAAATCCGCCGCGAGCGCCACGCCCGCTGGCAAGAACACGCGGAGGACCTGGCCGTCCGCAGCCGGGCGTTTTACCGGGAGTTCGTTTACGAGACTCCGGGGTTTGCGGAGTACTTCTATCAGGCCACGCCGATCGATTTGATTGAGCACCTCCCGCTCGGGTCGCGCCCGGCGCGCCGTGTGACCGGGCGTGACTTGCGCGACCTGCGCGCCATTCCGTGGGTGTTTGCCTGGACCCAGTCTCGCCACTTCCTGCCTTCGTGGTATGGCGTGGGCTACGCGCTGGAACGCTTCAGCGAGGATCACGGGCCGCAGGGGTTAAGCTTGCTGCGGGATATGTACCGGGGATGGCCCTTCTTTTCGGTCCTACTGGACAACGCCGAAACTTCTCTGGCCAAGACGGACTTGGATATCGCACGGCGCTACGCCGATCTGGCGCAGCCTGCGAGCTTGCGCGAGGCCATCTTCAGCCGTATCGAGCAGGAGTACCGGCGGAGCCGCAGGATGGTGTTGCTAATCGCCGACCGTTCGAACCTGCTGGCGCGGCAACCGGTGCTGGCCGAGTCCATCCGCTTGCGCAATCCATACGTCGATCCTCTCAACCTGCTTCAGATTCGTTTCCTTAAGGAGTGGCGGAACTCGCGAGGATCTCGACCGGACCTGCTGCGAGTGCTGCAGATCACGGTGGGCGGGATCGCTTTCGGGATGAAAAGCACGGGGTGACCTGATGGATTTGAACATGCAAAATGCGCGGGTCGCATTCCAGGGTGAGCTTGGGGCC
>JASHYZ010000259.1 GCA_030042795.1 Terriglobia bacterium
CCCTTCGTGCCACACGCGTCGATCCGATGAAAGCCCTCCGGCACGACTGATGCGTGTGTGAAAAGCCGCAGACTGAAGAACTCGGTCTAGGCTACTTGGCTTTAGCTTAAAGCTAAGGCGATTTGCGGGATCGTGGCCGATGAGCATTTGTCGCTCCCGAGTAAAAGCCGGTCTGGTGCTGCTATCGTGACAGACCATCCGCTCCTCGACAGACTTAGAGGATCTAAGGAAACCGATTGGGCGTAAACTCGCCTCATGCTGGGTGCAAAAATGGAAATCCCGGATTGAAATTGGAATCGCGCAGGAGCCTAATAGAGGTGATCGTGGTGGACGTGGAGCGCCTGTCGGAAAGTTGATCTCGTCATGACACCCATGAAGTCGATCCCATGGCGGCTCTACGGTCGGAATAGTGTGCCAGGATACATTTTTGAGGGCAATAGGTGCATGAAGGGCATACGAGTAAAGCTGGAATCTCCTTTAGAATCAGTGACTGGGACAGCGAGACTCACGAAGCGCACAAGGATTGTGACAATGTATAACTAAATAGTAATAATAATAATCTGAAATTTCTCCGGCAGCGCACCCCCAGCTCTGTCGCGCTCTCGTCTTTCAGTTGCACTCCGGTCGTGCTTCGTTTACTATCAGGGCATCGTGGTGAAAGCTATGACGGTAGGCCAAGGAGGGTGATATGCGCCACTGCATGAATCGCCGTGAGTTCGTTCAAGGGTTAGGCACTGCTGCTGCCGGATGGTGCCTTCGTCCCTCGCATCTGTTCCCCGATAATTTCACAACCCGCAATGCGCCCACGGCTCCGGTTGCTGTAGCCAAGTGCGCGGAGTACGGTTCCGACGTACGCACCACCCTGGCCACGATGTTTGACGAGCTTGGCGGCTTGGATCGGCTAGTGAAAGGCAAGACGGTGGCCATCAAGCTGAACATGACGGGAGAAGCTACAGACCACCTCGCCGGTCTGCCTCAGAGCATGACGCACTGGGTGCATCCCGATGTCGTCGGCGCCACCGTCAGCCTGATGGCCGACGCCGGAGCGCGGCGCGTACGGCTTCTGGAAAGCAGTTTAAGCCCCTCGCCCTCACTTGAGGATTTTATGATGCAGGCGAAGTGGAATCCGCGTGACCTCGCGAATGCCGCACCGCACGTGGAATTTGAGGACACGAATTACGCCGGCCCGAGCGGCAAGTTCGTACGTTTCAAGGTGCCGGGCGGCGGCATGCTTTTCGAGTCCTATGATCTGAACCATTCCTACGCGGACTGTGACGTCTACGTCTCTCTCGCCAAGCTGAAGGAGCACGCCACGGCCGGGGTCACACTCTCCATGAAGAATTCTTTCGGCATCACGCCGGCCACCGTGTACGGCACCGGCGCTGGCATCGACGAGCCGGCGAAGGTGGTGAAAGGGTCGCGAGGGATGTTGCACGAGGGCGACCGCCAGCCCTCGAAAATTGCGGCGGCGGAAAAGGACCCCTCCTCTCCGCGCGTTCCGGGCTTCCGTGTGCCGCGCGTTACGGTCGATCTCGCCGGGGCGCGCCCCATCCACCTTGCGGTGATTGACGGCATTCATACCATGGCGGGCGGCGAGGGGCCTTGGGTGCAAGGCACCCGGCCGGTCCACGCGGGACTGCTGGTGGCGGGTACCAATTGCGTCACGATAGACGCGGTGTCCACGGCGCTGATGGGCTTCGATCCCATGGTGGATCATGGAACCGCGCCTTTCGAGCACTGCGATAGCACCTTGAAGCTGGCCGAAGGACTCGGACTTGGTACTCGTAATCTGAAAAACATTGAGGTAATCGGAGTGCCGATCGCCCAGGCGAGGATAAACTTCCGGAGCGTTTAGGTTAGAGAACGTACGACCTTCTGACTACTGTCATTTCGAGCGCCGCCGTGCCTTCCGGCGCCGCGAGAAATCTCGCATTGAACTGCAGACGTTACACGAGATTTCTCGTCGCCTGCGGCTCTTCGAAATGACAAAGTGGGTTGATCTCTCCCGGTGCCGCCGGGTTCAAGAATTCGAACGTTGAACGTGAGAGGAAACGGTAGCCAGAGCGCGGTCAGGACGAACGGCCAGCCACGTGACTGCCCCCAGGGCGCACAGGACGGCGGCCACAAGGAACGACGCCTGCCAGCCCAGTCGTCCGGCAATTACGGGTGTGAATGCTGCCGTTACGGCTCCTCCCAGTTGCGCACCCATATTCATCAGGCCCGAGAGCGTTCCCGAGGAACTTCCGCCCAGGTCGGCCGATACAGCCCAGTAAGAACTCTGCGACAGGTACAGAGCGCCGGCGCCTCCGGCGAGCACCAGGGCGGCGCTGCCGGCAGCGTGCACGGTGGAACCGAGGGTGACGAAAACCGCGGCCAGCCCCAAGCCAAGAAAACCAACCCCGCATCGTCCCCACCAGCGGCCCATGCGCTGCGAGATCAAATCCGCAATCAGGCCGCCCCCGGCGGAGCCGACTGCCATCGCCACCAGAGGAACCGCCGCGTAAAAGGCTCCTGCCTTCAGGTTGAGGCCGCGTTCTCGGGTGAGGTAGATGAAGAACCAACTGAAAAAGATGAAAGCAGTGTAACCAAAGCAAAAGTAGCTGAAGGTCAGGCTCCAGACGTTCTTGCTGGTCAGGATCACCCTCCAGGGCAACCGGGCGCGGTTGGCAGCGCCGGCGTCATGCCCAACGCCTTGCTCGATCAACTCCAGTTCGGGTGCGTTCACTTTCGAATGCTCTTGCGGCCGGTCGCGAGCGAGCCACCACCAGGCGAGGCCGCTCGCCACGCCCAGCAATGCGCAGAAGTGAAAAGAGGCTTGCCATCCGGCGTGCAGCGTCACGGCGGTAATAATGGGCGGAGCGAATGCGGCTCCGGTCCCGACGCCGGCGAAAATGATTCCGTTGGCCACGCCGCGCTCGCGGGAGGGAATCCAACTGGCTTCCCATCGGTTCGACGAGGGGTAGATCACGGCCTCGCCAACCCCCAGCAGGAACCGCACGGACCAAAGAACGGCGAGCGCGCCCGTTATGCCGGAAGGAACCGATGCCGTAAGGCTGGTGAATGCGGCCGACCAAAGGGCTCCGAAAGCCAGCATGCGGCGAGGTCCAAAGCGGTCGGCGAGCCATCCTCCGGGAATCTGAAGAAGCATATAGCCCAGGGGAAAACCCGCAAACACTGTGCCGAGCTGGGAATCGTTCAGCCGGAACTGGCGTGCGATCAGCGCGCCCGCCACGGAGATGTTAACGCGATCAAGAAAGCTGATAGCGCCGACAACGGAAATGCAGGCTACCAGGAGCCAGCGGATGCGGCTGGGATGGGCGAGATTCGAGTTCGTGCGTTCCGTTGGGCAACCCCGAGAGTGGATCCCGCCTTCGCGGGGATGACGTGGCTCGCTTTAGTGGCTCTGGCCCCAGCCAAGTCATTCCCACAAAGGCGGGAATCCACAAGTTTTCATGGCTCTCGCCCCTGGCGTTCCGGCAGCAAGATTCCAGGCCAGCCGCGCCAAGCCTGGAGCAGGTATTTTATGGCAGATGACTGTTATGGCGCGAGGCTGGGAAAGTAAATCTGTGGAGTCGCAAATGGAAGCCGCCGCCGCGGCGCCGGCCAAGGCGTCTGGCGTGCGTCCCACGGCCGAGCAACTCGCCCGGCAGCGGGAACGGCAGAGCCTGGAACTCGCCCGGACGAAAGTCCAGCGGGACCTGGCTGCTGCCACGCACGCCCGGCACCGTGAGATGCTGGAAGCCGCCCTCAAACATCTGGACGACCAGATCGCCGGCTTAGGCTAGTCACGTAGTAAGCGCCTTGCCTTTGCTCGCCCGGTCGAAGTTTAGCCGCCTCCACGGCCGCACCGCCGGTTGCCGCCGCGGCGCGCGCCTCTCCGTGTCCTCTGTGGTGCGCTTTTCTTGCGGGTCGAGAAGTCGATTTCTAAGCCGAAGCCGTCTTGCAGATTCTTCGCGGCCCAAGAAGAAGTTGGACGTTAGTAACACGGAGGCCACAGAGCCTCCGTGAACTCTGTGTTAGAGGCTTCCAGGCACAAAGGGGCACGGAAACGCGAGAGCTCCATTTCCAGGCAAAGGCGAAAGCATTCGCAGCCTGGAGGAAGCAGACCCTTGTAACACGGGAAGGGTTTCAGATCACAGATTTGAAAGGCCGGATTTGCAGATTTCAGAGACCCGAAGCGCTACCCCAGCCACTCGCGCTTTTCCTGCCTGGGTTCTACGCGAGGCAGTGGCGCAGGCGCTCCTTCCCATTCCGTCTTAACGACGGTCGCGCCGTTGCCTCCGGTGGGATGAAGTTGCGGTGCCGGGCTGTCCTTGCGCTCTTTCTTCACCACCAAGCCGGCGACGAAACTGATCGGGAAAGGCAGGGTCTTTCGGGGTGGCGGCTCTTGAATAAAAGTGGGCGGAGTAACCACGACAGGTTCGGGTTGAGCAGGAGGTGCCGGCGGAGCAGGCTCAGTGGTCATGATCGTGAGCCCATCGAGTACCTGCTTCAGGCCCACTAGCCTACGTTCGGTCACAGCCCGCTCATGTTTCAAGCGAGCGGTCTCCTGATCGATTTCTTCCCGCCGCTTTTGCAGGGCATCCTTTTCGGCAAGGGCGTCCTGTTTTGCTTTTTCGTAATCCACGCGAGAAGCGTATGCTGCAGTGATCTTCTTGTCAAGCAAAAAGTTGGGTGGTTACAGGCCGCAATGAGGTAACTGAAGAGTATACAGACGGTTAATGTGGAAATCCCGGCGGAGCTGGCTTCGGCTGCCGGATTTGATCCACGTAATCTCTCAGCGGAAACAACTCGCCTTCTGGCGCTGGAACTCTATCGTGAGGACAAGGTGTCATTAGGGCGGGCTGCCGAACTCAGTCAGATGCCGGTGGAGCATGGGGCAATCTGAAATCGTAGACCCGGAAAGTCTGGGCCGGCCAGCATCTGGCGGCCAAGCGCGCTACGCCTGACCGCGGCGTTGGAGAAATCCCGGTCCGCCGGAGGACAAAGAGCCCAACTCCACTGCGAATATCGCCCTCTGAAGTGGTCGGGGCAATATCCACTTGATGTGATTTCGAGATAGCCACTATCCTTGACCCATGAACGAGGCATCTGAAGGAATTTCGCCCGTCATTGCCATCAAGCGCGCGGAGGCAGGGCCTCTGCACCGGCAAATCTACGAAGGCTTTCGAGCCGCGATTGTGCGCGGCGACTTGCGGCCCGGCCAGCGAGTGCCATCCAGCCGCCACTTGGCCTCCGAGCTTGGCATTTCCCGCATCCCGGTGCTCAATGGCTACGCACAGCTTCTCGCCGAGGGCTATTTTGAAAGCCGCTCGGGATCGGGAACCTTCGTCTCCCGCTCTCTACCTGACCAATTGAGTTCCTGCGGGCCGCCCGACCGGCGGCCGGCGAACGTTGATGCGGGACCGCGCTCCTTGGCTCGGCGCTGTTCCCTGCTTTCGCGCTACCACCGTCCTCCCTGGCTCGACGGTTGGGGAGCCTTTGGCGTGCACCAACCTGACTTTGAGCATTTTCCCTTCCGCGTCTGGTCCAGACTGATGGCGCTCCACTCGCGAAGCCCGCGGATCAACGCCCTTCGGCCCATGGGACCCTTCGGTAGCGAGCGATTCCGCAAGGCTGTTTGCGCCTACCTGCGCACGGCGCGGGCGCTGCGGTGCGAGCCTGACCAGGTGATGATTGTGGCGGGTTCCCAGCAGGCGCTCGATATCTCGGCCAGGGTTCTCTTTGACCCCCGAAGCGCTATCTGGGTGGAAGATCCCGGCTACCGGTTAGGCAGATCCGTATTTCTAAGTGCGGGCTGCCGCGTGATTGGAGTGCCGGTTGACAATGAGGGCTTGGACGTGGCCGCCGGCCTTAGAAAATGCCGCAAGGCGCACGCCGCTTACGTCACACCCTCACACCAATATCCGCTGGGAGCCACCATGGCAGCGTCGCGCCGCCTGCAGTTGCTCAACTGGGCGCAAACGTCGGGGGCCTGGATCATCGAAGACGACTATGACAGCGAGTACCGCTACGAGAGTATGCCCGTGGCATCTCTTCAAG
>JASHYZ010000260.1 GCA_030042795.1 Terriglobia bacterium
GCACCACGGAGCCTAGCCACTTACGCACCAACTCAGGGTGCTCCTGAACGGCCTCCGAAAACGAGCAAAAGATGACGCCCGCTTCGGCGAGCTTCTTCTTAAATGTGGTGGCCACCGACACGCTGTCAAACACCGCATCCACAGCCACTCCGGCCAGCGCCGCGCGCTCGCTGATGGGAACCCCCAGTTTTTCGTAAGTTCTCATGATCTCCGGGTCTACTTCTTCGAGCGAGCTGAGCTTCTTCTTCGGCGCGGCATAGTAATGGATGGCTTGGTAGTCGATGGGGCCGTAGTGGACGTTCGCCCAGGTCGGTTCCTTCATGGTGAACCAGTGGCGCAGCGCCCGCAACCGCCACTCCAGCAGCCACTCAGGTTCCTGCTTCTTGGCCGAGATCAGCCGAATGATGTCCTCATTGAGCCCGGCTGGCGCAAGGTCGGCTTCAACGTCGGTGTAAAAGCCGTACTTGTATTCCTGGGTGGCCAGAGTCTCAACATTGGTTACGGGAGTCGGCATGAAATCCTCCTAGTGGGCACTTCTTCTTTCCAGGTGAACCTGGGATTTGATCCGGTTCTCTGCCAAGCGCTGAACCTTACCGTAAGGCAATCTGGACGAGGTAGTCAACATTGCTTTCCTACGCCATCAGCGGGGTTGTGCCTCCCGCTGAGAGCTCAAGCCGATGAGCTCTACCTCAAGTATGGGAAACAGCTACAAAATTGTCAAGATTCATTGGTTTTCCGGTAATGTCTCAGACATAGGGGCAGGCCTTGTGCCCACCC
The DNA here is from genome assembly GCA_030042795.1 of Terriglobia bacterium. The sequence goes on from JASHYZ010000260.1 coordinate 778, forward strand.
ATTTCGAGGCCGTTAGATCAGCTGGCAGTCCACAAGGCCTGCCCCTATGTCTAAGACATTACCGCCAGCCCGCTCGCCCTCCGAGAGGTTTTGCACCAACAGGGCTACATCTGTTGCCGGGATTTCGCTGCCAAGTGTCCTTAACGGTGGCCGACGGAGCGCGGAGTAATTTTGAGCTTGACAGAGTAGCGAATAAAAAGCGAAAGTAATTCGATATCGGTCAAGCCGGGTTCGCCCATCTGCAGCGGTTACTCGGCTCGGAGGTTGATGTGGCAACCGCCTTGGTTCCGCTGGTTGATCTTCAGATTCCTTCTGCGGCGCCCAAGCTCGTGGGCATCGCGCGGATGGCCGCCGAAAGCCCCAAAGCTCGCGAGCGCGCCGGCATCGAGTATTTCGCTCTCGATTCCCGCTCGGCCCTGAACCGCGAATCGAGCGGACGCATGCCGTTCGGTTGGACGCTCAACCCTTACCGCGGCTGCGAATTTGGCTGCAAGTACTGCTACGCGCGTTACACGCACGAGTTTATGGAGCTCAGGGACGGCCTGGACTTTGAGCGCAAAATCTTCGCCAAAGTCAATGTACCCGAACTGCTGCGCGACGAGCTCGTCCGCGCTCGCGACAAGGGCCAGCCGATCGCACTGGGCACCGCCACAGACCCTTATCAGCCCGCGGAGAAGCAGTTCGAAATCACGCGGCGTATTCTGGAGGTATTCTCAAAATTTGAAGGCCTCGATTTCTCCATCACTACGAAATCGGTCTTGATCCTGCGCGACCTCGATCTACTCAAGCAGATTGAGGCCCGCAATCGATTCAGCGTTCATCCCACGGTGACCACCACGGACGAGCGCCTCGCGCGCCTGCTGGAGCCCAAGGCCCCGACTCCTGCAAGGCGCCTGGAAGCTGTAACCCGGCTGGCGGCGGCTGGAATCGATGTATGCGTGAATGCGATGCCGATTCTCCCCGGAATCACGGACGAGCCCCAGGCGCTCGACGATCTTGCGCGGCAAGCGGCCGAGGCAGGCGCCAAATCCATTTACGGCAATGTCCTGTTTCTCATGCCTTCGGCCATGAGCGTTTTCATGCCTTTCCTGGAAGCGGAATTTCCGCGCCTCGCCACCCGTTATCGCCGGCTTTACGCCAGGTCCGCTTACCTGAGCGGCGATTACAAAGAGCGCATGATGAAGCTTATGGCTGATCTACGCGCAAAATACGGTCTGAACCAGCGAGGCGAGAGGCTCGCCAGCCCGAAAGGACGGATGCAATTGCCGCTGCCGTGGGGCGGCCAAGGGTCGCGAACACGGGAGGCTATTTAGATAGTCGTCTGAACTGGGCATGTCTCCAAGGCTGGTTTCTTCTTTGCGACTTGGCGTCTTGGTGTTGAAATGTCACTTCTCTGCGTTGTTCAAGGCTTTGCCAGCCCAGAGAGCACCGAGCCGCCACGACTTGCGTTTGCTCCGGGCAGAAGGCGAAGATCTTTCCGGCGGGGAAAGAAAGCTGACGTTCGTAACGCAGAGAAACAGGGCTCTTGAGGTTGCGCGCTGGAATTCGGCATCCGAAACGCCTTCGCTGCATCCAAGGTGAGTGCGCGTTCGTAGAGGTTGGCAAGCATGAAGGCGGCTGCACAACGCGAGCGGGTGATGGGAACTGAAGTAGGTACCGGAACTCCGTTCGCCCGCGACGTGCGGGCGGGCCTGGGCCAGCCTGGCCAAAAATGGATCCCCTGCAAGTACTTTTACGACGCCGTGGGCTCAGCTTTGTTTGAAGCCATCAGCGTGCTGCCGGAGTACGGACTCACGCGGGCTGACGAGCGCATTCTGCGCCGCTACGCCGGCGAAATTGCCGCCGCGGTCTCGCCGCCGTTGGTGGTGGCAGAGTTGGGAAGCGGCAGTGGCCGGAAGACCCGCCTGATCCTCGAAGCTCTTGCCCGCCGCCAGCCCACCACCTACCACCCCATTGAAATCTCCGCGGCCGCGCTGGCACTGACAGAGCGCGAACTGAACCACCTGGATGGAGTAAGCGTGCGTGGCTTCGAGGCCGAGTATCTGGATGGACTCGGGCGCGCAGCCGCCCGGCGTTCCGCAAACCAACAACTGCTGGTGCTCTTTCTGGGCAGCTCCATTGGCAACTTCAACCGCAATGAAGATTGCCAGTTCCTGGTGAAGATCCGCTCCCTGCTCCGGATGGGAGATGCCCTTCTCCTCGGCACTGACCTGGTGAAGCCGGTTTCGCGAATCTTGCCGGCCTACGACGATCCGGCCGGAGTTACCGCGGCCTTCAATCTCAACCTGTTGGGACGCATCAACCGCGAGCTTGCCGGTAATTTTGATCTGCGTCGCTTCGCTCACGAAGCGCGCTATGACGAAGGCACGCGTCGCATTGAGATGCACTTGCGCGCCCGCGAGTGCCACGATGTCCGCATCGAAAAAGCCGGCCTCGACATTCATTTTGACCGTGGCGAGACCATCTGGACCGAAAGCTCCTACAAGTACACCCTGGAGGATGTGGCTCAGATGGCGGAAACCACCGGCTTCCTCGTCGCGCAACAATGGGTGGATGAGGAGTGGCCCTTTGCAGAGAATCTGTTGAGAGCGTCGTGACGCCCACGCAAATCCTCCGGTAATCGCCAATCGTCAATTACAGACCGGGCCGGGCGATCCTATGCAGAACGCATTAAGTCATGACACAGGGTGCAGCGTGTAAGGGCACGGCTTCAGCCGTGCCCTTACACGCTGCACACGACTTAATGCGCTTTGTATAGTTTTGTTCGATTTTGTAACACAAGGTTTACCCTGCTGTTACTGTGCCGTAACACTAGTTTGAGAGGCTAGAGCTGCCGTCGCCGTCCTGTAAACTCGCCCTGACGTGGGCTGAGAAGCGGGCCTTCGGCCTTGGAGGAACTCTTGAACGCTGCGCAGGAATCGAATCTTCCGCCGCCTCCGGTTCGCTCGGCAGGGCAGTGCTATACTACGCAGGTGGTGGCCCGGATCGCGATCATCGAGGACGAGAAGGACATCGTCGAACTCGTTCGTTACAATCTCCGTAAAGAGGGAATTGAGGTAGCGGGCTTTGGCCGCGGGCGCGAAGGGCTGGATTACGTTCGCCGCAACAACATCGACCTGGTCTTGCTTGACGTTCTACTGCCCGATTTTGACGGGTTCGAGATCTGCCGGGCGTTGCGCGCCGATGACCGCACCCGTGCCCTGCCGGTGATCTTTCTGACGGCCAAGGGCGCGGAAATAGACCGCGTGGTGGGGCTCGAAATCGGCGCGGACGACTACGTGGTGAAGCCGTTCAGTCCACGCGAACTTGTGGCACGCGTCAAGGCCGTGTTGCGGCGCAAAGCGCCGGCTGGCGAAGTGAAGGAAGTGGCTGAGGCCGGCGAAGTGCGGCTGGACGCCTCCACCCGCGAAGTGCTGGTGCGCGGGGAGGCCGTTGACCTGAGCGCTCTCGAGTTCCGGCTGCTGCATTTTCTGGTCTCGAACCCGCGCCGCATTTTCAGCCGCGACCGCTTGCTGGACGGGGTTTGGGGACGAGATCGCTTCGTGACGCCCCGCACTGTGGACGTGCATATCCGGCGGCTCAGATCTAAAATCGAGGCTGACCCGGAGAATCCGCGCTACTTGCAGACGGTGCGAGGCTCCGGCTATCGGTTTCTGCCGCAGCCGGACGCGGGCGACAGCGCCTAGCGGGTTGATGAGAGCCGGTTGCGACGGTGCAGCCATAAGACAGACGTTTAGCGCCGGCATCAGGTGCGTCCCGGCATTTTTGGCAAACGTAAATCTCCGGGCATCGATGCGGCAGGGCTAGAGCCCTAGCCTTCTGAGGCCCGGCCTGAGATGACTGGCAGTGTTCTCTTCCGCAAGCTCGTCCTGAGTGGTTTTCTCCTCACTGCAGCGATTTTGCTTCCGCTTGACCTCTACCTTACCCACATCAAGTCGGGCCTTCCAACCGGCGGGGCTTCCGCCTCCATCGG
>JASHYZ010000261.1 GCA_030042795.1 Terriglobia bacterium
CCGGCTTCAGCGTTGCCGTAAATCGAGCAGCGGTTCAGCGGACTGTTCCCGTTCGCGGAGCAGCCCGCCACCTGCGCCAGTGCGCGATGGAACTGGAACTGTAGAATATCGGCCAGAAAGTAGCGCATGTAAGGGACATTCGCAGCCACGTGGTACTTCGCCCCGGGATCGAAATCCGCCTCGCTACGTGGCACCGGCGGCGCCACGCCTTGATATTTCAGGCGCATATCCCACCAAGCCTGATTGTATTTGTCCGGCGGGATCTCGCCCGAAAATACCTCCCAGCGCCACTTGTCGATCATCAATCCGAAGGGCAGAAACGCCACCTTTTCAAGCGCCTTGCCGAGAAGTAGTCCGATATCGCGGGAAGCGTCTGGAGCTTTCTCAAGCAGCCCTAGCTTCACTAAGTATTCCGGCGTGATGGAGAGGGCAATCGTGTCGCCGATCGCCTCATGAAAGCCGTCGTTGGCGCCGTCGCGGAACAGCAGCGGCTGCTGGTTGTAAGCGAGTTGATAGTAAGTGTGGCCGAGCTCATGATGGACGGTGTTGAAGTCCTCGGCGGTGATGTCGATGCACATTTTCAGTCGTACGTCGCTGGCAAGGTCCACGTGCCAGGCCGAGGCGTGGCACACCACATCGCGGTCTGCCGGCTTGGTGAGTAGCGATCTCTGCCAAAACGTCTCCGGCAGGTTAGGAAAGCCGAGCGACGTGAAGAATCCCTCGCCGTATTGCACCATTTGCTTGTAGCCGGTGTGGCGGGACTTCAGGATGGCTGTGAGATCGTAGCCGCGGTCTGACCCGGCGGGCGCTACCAGTGGGTAAACGTTATCCCAGGCCTGGGCCCAGATGTTACCCAGCAGATCGGCGGGGAGGGGGCCGCTCGCCGACACGCGGTCGCCGTACTTCTCGCGCAGCTTCCAGCGCACGTAAGCGTGAAGCGAGAGATACAGCGGCCGCACCTGATCCCAAAGGCGGTCAACCTCGCGGGCGAAATCGTCGGGAGGCATGTCATAACCGGAACGCCACATGGCGCCGTTATCCGCAAAGCCCAGCTCTCGAGCACCTTTATTGGAAAGCTCAACGTAACGCGTAAACTCCTTGCGGATCGGCGGCGCAATCGCATGCCAGCCGCGCCACATGTCAAGCAGTTGGGCTGGGTCGCGGCTCTGCGCCATGATTCGGGTGATATCTTCAACGTCGAGGCACTTCGGCTGCCCGGGCGGACAGTATTTCCCCTTGCCATAGACGCCTTCCATCGAGGTGACGATATGGGTGAGCTCTTCGCTCTCCTTAGGATCAGACGGCGTGGCGATGGTGAGCGACAACTTCAGGATCTTAAGCTCGCGGGCGAGATCTTCGGGCAGCGCCAGGCCGTCAAAGCGGGTGGCTTTTTTGGCGTAATCGACGTTGGCATCGATCATCTTCTGATCCGCGTGGGCGGCCAGAATCTCGGTATCATCCGTGATGTAAGTTGATTTCACCCATTCGGCGCGGTTGGCCTCGATGGAGAGGTCGAGCATTCGGCTCTGAGCGCCGTCGATGAACTGCTGCGCGTCCTGTGCTGTCGGCTTGCCTTCGGGCACGTGCTTTCCTCCTGAATTGTAAGAATCGATCGCAGTTTTAAGAGTAAGCCAGCGGCGTTGACGCGCGCCAGTGCTTGTCAACTGCCCGTTGGGAACGGGGCTTCCGTCCGGTAGGCGTTTCGTTCATATTGGTGCAGCATTCGTTGGGTATTGAAAAATTCGCCGTTAAAGGCGATGGCTCCACGCATCACCTCCGCATAAGCGAGGGGAGTTTTGTAAAACAAGGGAGCAATCACTCCACCCAGCTTGTCATAGAGGGAATCAATGTCGCTCGGGGCATCGTCCTTGAGACCGTCATCACCGATACTCCAGCCCGTCACGCCTTCGGCATGCCCCTCGATCCACCACCCGTCGAGCACGCTCAAACTGGGCACGCCGTTGAGCGCTGCCTTCATGCCGCTGGTGCCGGAGGCTTCGTAGGGCTTGAGAGGCGTATTCAGCCAAAGGTCAACTCCTGCGGTGACAAGTTGACCCCAGCGCATGTCGTAGTTCTGCAAATAAACCAAACGGATGTTATCCTTGAGGCCCGCGGCGTATTCGAACACGCGCCGGATAAGCGCCTTCCCTTCCTCGTCGGCTGGGTGCGCCTTGCCTGCATAAATGATTTGAAGCGGGCCCACATCGCGAGATATCGCTTCCAGGCGCTCCGGCTCCGAAAGTAGCAAATCCGCCCGTTTGTAGACGGCGGCGCGGCGAGCAAAGCCCAGGGTGAACTTTGATTCGTCGAGCGCCACGCCGGTTTGTTTGAGGATGGCTTCGAAGAGCAGGCGCTTGGCGGCGGCATGGGCCTGCCGGATCTCCTCAATTGGGATTCCCATGGCATAACGCAGATACCGATTGTCACCACGCCACTCCGGCACGTGCTGATCGTAAAGCTGCTGGAGGGACGGAGAGGTCCAGGTGACGGCATGAACGCCGTTGGTGATGGCGCGGATGGCAAAGCGAGGAAACATGCTGCGTGAAATCTCGCCGTGACGCATGGCGACGCCATTGACGTATCGCGAACAAGCCAGCGCCAGCTCGGTCATGTTGAGCAGACCGTTGGGCATCAGCCCGCCGGCCTCCATCACTTGCGTTCGCCGCTCCCCAATCACCTGACTTACCAGTCCCCGGTCGAACACGTCATGACCGGCGGGAACCGGCGTATGAGTTGTGAAAATGCACTTTTGACGCAACCTCTTGATCTCTTCAAGAAAATCACCCTTCAGGAACTCAGGCGCTAGCAGTTCTTCGGGCCTGGTCTGGCGCTCCGTCAACTGATGCTCGAACAGGGCCATGGTCAGGAACGCCGAGTGGCCTTCGTTCATGTGATAGCTCTCCAAGTTCACACAGCCGAGAGCACGCAGCAGGCGCACGCCTCCCACTCCCAGGACGATTTCCTGGCAGAGGCGATAGCGCCGGTCACCGCCGTAAAGCTGGTCCGTAAGCGCCTGGTCGCGAGGGTCATTCTCAGGCAGAGCTGTGTCAAGCAGGTAGACAGGCACCTCGTCGCGCGAAATGCCTGTGATGCGATAGCGCCAGGCTCGCACCCGCACCTGCCGGCCTTCAATGCTCACGTTGGCCGTGGCATCCGTCGCCTCGAGCACCTGTTCCGGGCTCCAAAGCTGCGGGGATTCGGTCT
>JASHYZ010000262.1 GCA_030042795.1 Terriglobia bacterium
TGCGTTGGGCGCGGCATCATTCGCCGAAGGAATCGAACAGGCTTGAGGTGGCAGTATTGCGAAGTATTTTTGCGAAGCGCGGCAAAGGTCGACAACATAAGCTTGAGGTCAGTCAGTTAGCGATGTCGCGGTTGCTCTACCTTGTGATGACGATTGGCTTTCTGGGCGTGCCGATCGAGAGGGCTCGCGCAGCGGGATCACCGGCCGATCCCCGCGGCGCCGCTTTACCGCAGCCAAGGCTCCGATATGGCTCGCTGCCGCTGAGCTTCGAGTCGAACCAGGGCCAAACGGAATCGCAGGTTCGATTCCTGGCGCGTGGGCCAAAGTACACTTTTTTTCTGATGTCAGACGAGGCGGTGCTGGCGCTGCGCCCGCCGGCGGGTAGCGATCAGAGTTCGGACTCCGCGCTGCGAATTAAGCTGCTCGGAACTCAGCCCAACGTGAGGGTAACGGGCACTGATGAACTCGCCGCTAAAAGTAATTATTTCATTGGCAACGACCCCTCCAAGTGGCACACGGACATTCCCAACTTCGCCAAGGTCACGTACCAAGCCATTTACCCGGGCGTTGACTTGATCTATTACGGCAACCAGGGCCACTTAGAGTATGACCTCGTGCTCCAACCCGGGGTTGATCCTAACGAGATTGTGTTTGATGTTGAAGCCGACCATCGCGTCGGCGGCTCAGCAGACCTTTTGCGAATCGCGCACAATGGTGATCTGCTGATCGAAACCGATGATGGCGAAGTCACTCTCGAGAAGCCCGTGGTCTATCAACCCGGGCAGCCCGCGCTGGCGGGCGGCAAAAGGAAGGATACCGGCCGGAGGCTGATTGATGGTCGGTATCGGATCACTGAGGGTCATCGGGTAAGCTTCAAGATTGCCAGCTACGATCATCACCGGCCTCTGGTGATTGACCCCGTGCTGCTGTACTCGACTTATCTGGGCGGAAACGCAGGCGACGCGGCCTACGGCGTAGCTGTTGATAGCGCCGGCGAGGCTTTCATTACCGGAGTCACGGCTTCTGCGAATTTCCCTGTCAGATCGGCTTATCAAAGCACAGCCGGGGGGTTGGGTGATGCCTTCGTGGCGAAACTAAACTCTGCCGGCAGCGGCCTGATTTATTCGACGTATCTGGGTGGGGGTGGGGCCGACTTCGGAAATGCCATTGCCCTCGATTCCACGGGAGACGCCTATATCACAGGCGCGACATCTTCGTCGAATTTTCCGGTCACCACGGGCGTCTTCCAGACAGCCTATAACGGCAGTGGTAACTCCAACGCCTTTGTGGCGAAGTTGGGACCGGCTGGATCGACGTTGATTTATTCTTCTTACCTCGGGGGAAATGGTCCCGATGCCGGGCAAGGCATAGCGGTTGACGGATCGGGAGATGCTTTCGTAACGGGTTCGACAGAGTCCTACAATTTTCCGCTAGCGCCCGCTGTTCCCTTCCAGCAAGGAAACGCGAACTGCACCACGGTGAACCAGGTTGAAACCTGCACGTCAGACGCTTTTGTGACCGAAGTGAACCCCACCGCAACCGAGCTCATTTATTCAACCTATCTGGGCGGTACTTCCGCTGATGGAGGGCAGGCGATCGCCCTCGACGCGCAAGGTAATGCCTACGTTGCCGGATATACCTATTCCACTAATTTCCCCACCCAAAGCGCGTATCAAGGCACTTCCGGCGGAGGTGAGGATTGCTTCGTCACCGCGCTGGACCCAACGGGCACCAGCTTGGTGTTTTCCACCTACGTGGGCGGCAGCGGCCAGGACGCGGCCTTCGGTCTGGCATTGGATGGCTCGGGCAACATTTTTCTTACTGGTAGCACAACGTCCACCAACTTCCCGCTCGGTCCTAATGCGTATCAGATTCTCTACGCCGGAAACGGAGACGCGTTCGTTACCAAGCTGAGCGCCCACGCGACGTCGCTCGTGTATTCAACTTTCATCGGAGGCAGCAACCAGGACCAGGGGAACGCCATCGCGGTCGATTCGAGCGGCAACGCGGTGGTGGTGGGCTTCACCAATTCCACAGATTTCCCGTTGCAGGATGCTTCACAGGATATTCTGGGGATTTCGGGTGCGGAGAACTGCAGTATCACGAACACGGTTTGCTCGGACGCCTTCATCGTGCGCCTGAATCCGTCTGGAGAGCTTCCCACCTCTGGAGGTTTCTATTCGACCTATCTGGGCGGGGCGGGTGCTGACGCCGCGCAGGCGGTAGCGTTGGATTCTTCGGGCACACCTTACGCGGCGGGTAGCACGGCGTCCTCCAACTTTCCGGCAGTCGTCGGTGGAGTGCAGGGCACATTCGCCGGTACGGCTTCTACCTCAAACGCTTTCCTTGCTAAAATCGGCGCCCAGGATGCCCCGGCCGTTGCATTAACTCCGCAAACGGTCAATTTTGGCAATCAGACGCTGAACGTGACGAGTATTATTCAAACGGTTACCCTGATCAATGCGGGGAGCGCGCCACTGAATATTTCCAGCATCACTGCAAGCGGCGAGTTCGCCGAGACCAACAACTGTGGCGCCACAGTTGCTGGCGGCAGCGCAACTTGCACCATCAACGTTACTTACACGCCCACGGTGGAAGGTTCTACCACCGACCAGGTTACGATCAACGACAGCGCACCCGGTAGTCCACACGCTATCACGGTTACCGGCAACGGTGTCGTAGCTGGCGGCGGAACGCTGACGCTGAGTCCCAAGAGCTTGATTTTCCCCGCTGAACCAGTTGGCTCTACGAG
>JASHYZ010000263.1 GCA_030042795.1 Terriglobia bacterium
AAAAACTCTGCCGCAGCGCGTCCGCTTCGCGCCAGGCCCACCACGAGGACGCGCTTTCCCGCGGGATTCTGCCACCGGCTTTGAAGTGATTTTTCTGTGCTCACGGCTTGCGCTTGTACGGGTTGCCGCCCAGGACCTGGCCCGGTTGAAGTGCGGCTGAACACTCTGCATTCTACCGCGACCACGGGAGGAGCAACAAACAGCGCTGACTTCACCTGATCTTGAGCGTCGTCAGTGCAAACAGCGAGAACACCAGGGCCGCGATCCAAAAGCGAGCGATGATCTTCGATTCCTTCCATCCCTCCAACTCGAAATGATGGTGAATGGGTGCCATGCGGAAGATGCGCCGTCCGCCCGTGGCTTTGAACCACCCCACCTGCAAAATCACCGAGAGCGCTTCTACCACAAAAATGCCGCCGATGAAAGGCAGGAGCAGTTCCTGCTTGATGATGACGGCCACCGCCGCGATGGAGCCGCCGAGCGACAGCGACCCTACATCGCCCATGAAAATCTCAGCGGGATAAGCGTTGTACCAAAGAAAACCGAGGCTGGCCCCCACCATCGCGCCGCAGATGGGTGTCAGCTCGGCAACGCCCGGTAGATGCTCCACGTCGAGATACCCGGCCAAGACGGCGTTCCCTGCCACGTAGGTGAGCGCCGTGAGGGCCGAAGCGGAGATGATCACACAGCCGATGGCCAGTCCGTCGAGGCCGTCCGTAAGGTTTACCGCGTTTGATGAGCCCACCAGAAGAAAGGTCACAAACACCAAAAATGGCAGGAAAGCCAAAGGGTAGGTCCAAGGCTTGCGCAAAAGAGACGAGATGAGGAAGCTTGGGTGAATCTGCTTAAAGAAGGGAAAGGTGAGATTGGTGGAATAACGGCCGGCCGCGGTGAGCAGCATCAAAGCTACCCCAAAAAGAAACCCCACCAGGATTTGCAAAAACATCTTGGTGCGGCCGGTAAGCCCAAGATTCTGGCGCCGCCGGATTTTCTGATAATCGTCCCAAAAACCAATCACTCCAAACGCAAGAGTGGCTGCCAGAACCAGCCAGACGAATACATTGCTCAAGTCCGTCCATAGGAGCGTGGGTATCAGAATGCAAAAGTTGATGAGGACTCCGCCCATGGTGGGAGTACCGGCTTTGGCCTTGTGCGACTGGGGGCCTTCCTCCCGAATGAACTGACCGATCTGAAAGTTCTTCAGCCTGCGGATGGTAGTGGGTCCCGCCAGGAGGGAAAGCAAAAGCGCTGTGATGCTGGCAAAGGCAGTTCGAAGAGTAATGTACCGGAATAGGTTTAGCGCGTGATGATGGCTGTAAAATTTTAGATACAGGAAATAGAACATCAATATATCTTCCGCGTGTCTGCTGAACTTCGAATCGCAGCCTGCTAATCTCGCGTCATTTCTTCGACCGCTCGCTCCAGGTGCACGCCGCGCGAGCCCTTTACCAGGATAACGTCTCCCTGTTTCATGATGGACCGCCCGAAACGGCCGGCTTCGGCGGCGTCACCGAAGAAGCAGGCTCGATCGGGCGGCAAGCCAGCTTCCACGGCGCTCTCCACCATCAGTTGGGCATTTCCCTGGACTGCCAGCAGCCAGTTTACAGCGCTCGACACGCACTTGCGGCCCGCCGCCCGATGCAACTCAGGCGATGAGTCGCCCAGCTCGAGCATCTCGCCGGCAATAACGATTCGCCGCTCTGCTCCCGGCCAGTCTCGCAGCAAATCGAGCATCTGGTCGAGGGCGCGCGGATTGGAATTGTAGCAATCGTTGATGAGCGTGACGCCCGTGGGTAGCCGCAGCACCTCCGCACGCCGCCTGAGGGGGCTGAAGGTGGCGATCGCTTCGGCCATGGCTTCCGCTGAAACACCCATGAGGCGGCCCACAGCAACCGCAGCCAGCGCATTCTCCGCGTTGTGCCGGCCGGCCAAAGGCAGCCGGAATTCCATATCAAGTTCCGGCCCGCCCACTCTGAAAACACTCCCTATTGATCCATCATGTCCGGCGCTCAGATGGAATTGAGAGGCATAAAAGTCAGCCCCTGGTTCGAATCCGTATGAGACCACCCGGCCAGAGAAGCCTTCGCGGAACGCACGCACCCTGTCATCGTCGTAATTGAGAACTGCGGTTGAAGGCGGGACGAGATTTTCAATGAGTTCTCGCTTCGCCGCCGCGATGGCATCGACGGAGTCGAAGAATTCAAGGTGCGCCGGCGCCACATTTGTGACCACACCCACACTTGGGCCGGCGATCCGAGCGAGCTGAGCAATTTCGCCGGCGTGAGACATTCCCATTTCGAGTACAGCCACATCGTGCCGCAGGGACAGACCCAGAAGGGTCAGCGGCACACCCAAGTGATTATTCAGATTCTCGACCGATTTGTGAACGCTGTACTGCGTGCCGAGCACCGTGGCGATCAGCTCTTTGGTGGTGGTCTTGCCGGTGCTGCCCGTCACCGCGATCAGCGGACGGCCCCACTTGCGGCGAACCGCCCGGCCGAGATCCTGCAAGGCTGAAACCGTATCCGTCACAGGTATCAGCAGGGGCTGCAGACTCACGGACGCCGTCGCCGCCCAGTTGCGGTCCACCACTGCGCCCGCAGCGCCCTGCTGCAGCGCTTGCGCCACGAAGGAATGGCCGTCGAAATTCGCACCCCGTAACGCGAAAAAGAGCGCTCCAGGAGGGAGC
>JASHYZ010000264.1 GCA_030042795.1 Terriglobia bacterium
CTCCCCGTCACCAGCCGGTTGGTCTGGGTTGGTGCTGCGGGCTGAGCGTCCGCCTGCTGCGCCTTCGCACTATGCAATCCACAACCTGCGAGCGCAGCCAGGGCCAGGGCCACGGCCACGGTGCTGATCGAGAAATTCATCGGTTCCACGTCACTCTCCACCCGGGCGATCCAGCGAGGCAAGCGGTTCAACGGTTCTCCCGACGGCTTTATTCTACAACAGGCGAACAAATGGCCGCCGTTATACGTAGTATTCTGTTGACAACCCAATAGGGCTGCGTTTGTGTAGCTGGCGATTTCACCTTACGGCTCCCAGGCTGGCGAGGCGGCTTGAGTCTCGACCCACGCGAGCCCAGAAAGGATGTCTAATGAGGGTTACCCAACATAGTGATGGCCATAGTTGTGGCGGCAGTTCGCGACCGCCGTCTTTCGGCGCTCACAGAGCGCCGCCACAGCGCTCGTTGTCACTATATGATGGAATCCTCCATAGCTTGCGTCACTCTGTCCTGTTTGTGCTGCTCGCGAATGCGTTTGCCGCCGTCCCCCTACGCGCCGACTGGCAAGTTCCGCTGGCTTCCAAGAAGCTTGCCAACGGTTTGGTGATCGTTGTCTCAGAGGACCATTCTGCGCCCACGTTCGGGGTGTGCGTCAGCTATGGTATCGGCTTCAGGCTTGAGCCTGAAGGCCGCACCGGATTCGCCCATCTGTTTGAACACATGATGTTCGAGGGCACACCAGACGCGCCGAAGGGCGTTTTCGACGAGGTGATCGAGGGAGGGGGTGGCTTCAACAACGGTGATACGCGGTACGACTTTACCGAGTACATCGAGTCCGCACCGGTCTCAGCGCTTGAGCCGGTGTTGTGGCTTGAGGCCGATCGCATGAAGACGCTCGACTTCTCCGAGGCTAACCTCGAGAACCAACGCAAGGTGGTGGAGGAAGAAGTACGGGTCAACGTTCTGAACCAACCCTATGGCAGCTTCTACTGGCTTGATCTGCCCCAGAAGGCGTTCAACCGGTTTCCTAACGCGCACAACTTTTACGGTGACTTTAAGGATCTCGATGCCGCCACCATCCAGGACGTGAAGAGTTTCTACGAGCACTATTACGCCCCCAACAACGCGGTGCTGGCCGTCGCGGGAGACGTAAAGTCAGAAGAAGTATTCGCGGCGGCGGAGAAATACTTCGGCGGCATACCGGAGCGCGAGGTACCGGCGCGCCCCGACGTCTCCGAGCCTCCGCAAACCAGCGAGCGAAGCTTCACCGAACCCGACTCGCTGGCGCGGGTGCCGGCGCTGGCTATCGGCTACCGCATGCCGCCTCGCAACGCTCCTGACGCCATCGTTGGCGCAGTGGTAGGAGAGCTGTTGCACAACGGTGATGCTTCGCTGCTGTACCAGGAGATGGTGAAGGACAAGAAGGTGGCTCTCAGTGTGTACGGAGGCTTGAACTGGCCGCTTGGAAACCCCTTTGAATATAACGGACCCACGCTGATGACCTCATTCATCGTCTATCCGCCGAACGTTACCAAAGAGCAGGTGTTAGGGACTTATGCTGACACCCTCAAAAGTCTCGCCACTCACGGACCCTCGGCGTCCGAAATGGAAAGGATCAAGGCGAAGATGCAGTCCGACTGGTATGCCCAGCTCGAGATTCCCATCCAGCGCGCCTCGGTGATTGCTCACGCGACGCTTTTCGATGGCAGCCCCGATCGCGTCAATGAGATTCCTGCGCAGATTGACCGCGTGACACCCGAAGAGGTGAAGGCCTTCGCGGCCAAATACCTGGTGGACAGCAACGCTACGATCATTGATCGCGTACCCGAAGCCTTGCTAAAACAGGCAAAGAGCGGGAAGGAAGCCCAACCATGAAAGCCGCCATCCTCAGACGCACATTCCTCACCCTGGCGATGTTGACGATCTCTCTAGGCGCGCTCGCTCAGGAGAAACTTCCGCCGTTGCCCAAAGACCTCCCCCCCTACGGTCCGCTGGCTCCGTTTCGGGCTCCGGCGGCAGAGGTCAGGAAGCTTTCCAACGGACTCACGGTTTGGCTGGTTCCGCGCCCGGGGTTTCCCAAGGTTGCTTTGGCAGCGGCCGTGCGCGGCGGGCGTGCCTCAGATCCCAAGGACCGGCCGGGACTATCTGACATCTTGCTGGCTACCATCGATCAGGGCACCAAGACGAGGACTGCAAAGCAGATCGCCGAAGCGCTGCAGGGCGCGGGGGGTGATCTTACTGGCAGCCCTAATCCGGATGTGTTGACCCTCTCCACAGAAGTTCTGGCGTCGAAGGTCAACGTGGGCCTTGAGATTCTAGCCGACGTCATGGAGAACGCCACCTTCCCTGATAATGAGGTGGCTCTTGCCAAGCGGAATGCAATTGACGACCTGCAAGCGCAGGAAGCGGAGCCCTCGTTCCTGGCCCGCCGCGCCATGGCTAAAGCGCTTTTCGGGGATCAACCTTACGCCGTGGTAGCGCCTACCGAAGACGGCATCAAAGCGACTTCTCCTGCCGAGCTGCGGACCGCCTACCGCCGGCGCTTCCGCCCCGATCAGACCTTGCTGGTGGCGGTCGGCGACTTCGGCAGCGGCACGCTTGAAGCGGGTATCCAAAAGAACTTCGGAGCGTGGGCCGCGGCCAGCGAGTCCCCGCTGGCCGCCGTAGCCACGCCTTCTAAGAACAATCCTCACACTATTTTCCTGGTACCTCGTCCCGGCTCTGTACAGACCACCCTTTCACTCGCCGCCTTCGGTCCCACGCGCCGAGCTCCCGATTACGCCGCCACTCAGGTCGCGAACGCCATTTACGGCGGAATGTTCGGCTCCCGCCTCATCCGGAACATCCGCGAGGACAAGGGCTACACCTATTCGCCCGGAGCTTCGCTGCAACTGCGGGCTGAGGCGGGAATCGTGGGAACCCGCGCCGACGTTCGGAACGCAGTGACTGGACCAAGCCTCAACGAAATTGATTACGAACTCAACCGCATGGCCACCACCAGCCCGACCGACGAGGAGGTGGCTCACGCCAAGCGGTATCTGATTGGAACAAACGCCATCCTCCTGCAAGTGCAGGCTGCGGTGGCCGGACAATTGGGCTTACTTTGGGTATATGGCCTGCCGCCCGAAGCGCTCGGTCAGGATAGCGTCGACATCCAGAAGGTAACCGCGCAAGAGGTGGTCGCGGCAGGGCGGAAATATTTTGCCGCAGCCCGCCAGACCATCGTGGCTGTTGGAGAAGAGAAAGTAGTGCGCGAACAATTGGCTCCGTTCGGGCTGACCATTCAGCAGGCGTCCCAATAGAGCGTGCAAGCCAAGAGAGAATTGCCGAGATTCAGATTTGAGATTCGAAAGAATAAACAAAAACTAGGGCCGGAAACCCGCCGACTGAAAACCAACTACCGTGAATCAGCCACCGTCCCTTGACCTCTGAGTTGAGCAGCCACGCCCTTCTCAAATCTCAAATTCGAAGATCTCAAATGCGAGAATCTCAAATCCAAGATTGAGAACCTAAGCGAGTCCGTTCCGGGCCTGTTTCGCCGAAGCGAAACCCCGAAACCGGTTCTCTCTTTAGAAAGGAGGTGATCCAGCCACAGGTTCTCCTACAGCTACCTTGTTACGACTTCACCCCAATCATGGTTCATACCTTGGGCGCTATCCCCCTTGCGGTTGGAATTACGACTTCTAGTACAAACCACTTTCGTGA
>JASHYZ010000265.1 GCA_030042795.1 Terriglobia bacterium
ATTAGAACCGGAAAGCCTTCGGGCGTAGTCGCGATTTGTACCGCCTCGATCGAAGAACGAATCTCCGCACCGAGGAATTCGCTGACGACACCGTATTCCTCAAGCACCTGGCGCTGGCCGTCATCGGTAGCGCCGCCGTGGCTACCCATGGCCGGAAAGACAAACGGACTTGCGCCCTGCGCAGTCAGCCACTCGCAGGCGGCACGCACAATCTCACGGAGGTTGGCGATGCCACGGCTGCCGGCCGTTACAGCAATGCGTCGGCCGGCGAGCTGCTCGCGTCCCAGACGAAGCTCGTCAAGCGCGGCGCATACTTCGCGAGCCGGGTCAACGACGGCAGGCTGCGGTGCCCCGTTTCGCTCCAGCACATAAAAACGTGAAAGTGACACCGAGTCATTCATGCGCGTCAAACCCTCAATGATCTAGTCTATCCCGTTCCGGGCCGCAGTGGCTTCGAGAATAGGTAGTGGGTCATCACGGCCTCGATCCGGAACTCCGTGTTACACTCCGAATCGGGGAGGAATCGTGAGCGCAACCGTACTGGATGGGCTGAGAATTCGCGACGAGATTCAGCGGGAGTTGGAGGCAGAGATTCGCGACCTGAAGGCGCGCGGCGTCACTCCCGGACTAGCCGCTGTGCTGGTGGGCGAGAATCCGGCGTCGCAGATCTACGTCCGCAGTAAGGTGAAGGCTTGCGAGTCACTCGGACTTTATAGTGAAAAGATCGAGTGGCCGACGTCGGTCACGACGGAAAGGCTGCTCGGGCTCGTGGAGAGTCTGAATAGCCGAAACGACATTGACGGCATCCTGGTGCAGCTTCCTCTGCCCCCGCAGGTGGACACGCGGCGCGTGCTGGACGCGGTCGATCCGGCCAAGGACGTTGACGGCTTTCATCCCATGAACGTCGGACGCCTGGTGGCGGGGCGGCCCGGCCTCGTGGCCTGCACCCCCGCCGGAATTCTCGAACTCCTGCGGCGGAATCAAATCCCGATCGCAGGAGCACGTGCTGTGGTGGTGGGCCGCAGCGATATTGTGGGTAAACCCATGGCCCTGCTCCTTCTCCACCAGCATGCCACCGTCACCATTTGCCACTCCCGCACTCGAGACCTACCCGCGGTAGCTCGCGAGGCCGATATCCTGGTGGCCGCCATGGGACGCCCTGCATTCGTAACCCGCGACTTCATTAGGCCCGGCGCTGTCGTGATCGATGTGGGGATGAATCGCCTCGCAACCCCGGAGGAAGTGCGCCGGGTGTTTCACGATGCTTCGGAGCCGCTGGCTAAACTTGAATCCAAAGGCTCGGTGCTGGTCGGCGACGTCCAGCCTGAGGATGTGCGGGAGGTCGCAGGAGCCTATACTCCTGTTCCAGGTGGTGTAGGCCCATTGACCATCGCCATGCTGATGTCGAATACCGTGCGCGCTGCAAGACTGAGACGAGGACACGGCGCAGGAGCCGCGACCACAGCATAGAGTGCAGCTTCATCTCTTGGCTCTTGGCTTCTGACTTCTGGCTTCTGTTTTCCATGCCTTCCTTCGGCCTCACAGGCGGCATCGCTTCCGGCAAGAGTACGGTCGCCACGATGTTTCACGATCTCGGCGCCAAGATCATCGATGCTGACCAGCTTGCGCATGAACTTATTTGCGCCGGAAGTCCGGTATTCGCTGAAGTCGTCCGCCACTTCGGGAGTAAGATTCTCGATGCCACAGGCGAGGTTAATAGGAAGACGCTCGGTGAGATTGTGTTTGCTGATCCCGTCGAGCGCGCCGCGCTCAACGCCATCATCCACCCTGCGATCATGGTCCGCCGCAGGGAGTTGATCGCTTGTTATGAAGCTGCCGACCGCGACGTGATCGTGATCTCAGACGCGGCGCTCATTTACGAGGTGCATATCGAGAGCTATTTCTTGAAGGTCATCGTGGCTTGGTGCCGGCCCGAACAACAGCTTGAGCGGCTGATTGCGAAAACAGGACTCTCTCGCGAACACGCGGAGCGGCGGGTCAAGACTCAGATGCCGACGGAGGAGAAACGGCGTCGCGCCGATTACGCGGTCGACTGTTCCGTATCCATCGAGCAGACGCGGCGGCAAGTGGCGGCGCTTTATCCGGAGCTGAAGCGGGTGGCAGAATGAGAACCGGGCGATCGGGTGATTCCATGATCTGTGATTTGTGATCGTGTGATTGAACGATTTGCCGTTCAGATCAGGCCGAAACAAGGGGTAAGCACGCCGGCGAGGAATCCGCACGGCTTGGCCTCACGTGTTCTACCAGCCGGCAATTTAATCCAAATCACAAATCCCTCAATCAGCCAATCGCTCAATCACCCGATGGCGCGATCACCCTATTCTCCTCTGCCACTCGTCTCCCTCGCGAACCAGGCCATCGAGCGCCACCTGAACTTCCTGCAGTTTGGCGGCCTGCTCGGCGTCGCTCGCGTCTTGGGCCACGATGATTGGCGGAGCTATGAAGATTATGGCACGGCTGAAGGGACGCGGAATTTCAGTGTGATCCCAACTCTTGCGGAACACCCAGGCGCGCGCCGGCCGAATGTGGAAACACAGGATCGCGGCTCCGCTGGCCTTTGCCAGCATCACAGCGCCCGCCTTGGCGACGTACCGCGGACCGCGAGGACCGTCGATGGTGAAAGCGGTGTCGTGCCCGCGCTGGATGGCGCGCACCATCCCTACCAGCGCCCGGATACCACCGCGACTGGCCGAGCCTCGGGCGATCTCGTATCCGTGCCGCCCAATCACGTTCGCGGTGAACCGCGCGTCAAAATTGTAGCCGCTCATCACCACGATTCCGCGTTTGCGCCAGAACCATGTGGCGGCGAAGATCTCAGAGTGCCAGAACACGTACACCAAGCGCTTGTCCAGTTTCTGCGCCGCTTCCCAGTTTTCCCAACCACGGACTTCCCAGCGCAGGCTACTGCCAATCAATCTCACCACCCAGGCCGCAAGCCAGCCCAGTACTCGAACCTCCAGGCGCTGCAGTCGGGTGAGTTCCTTCGGCTGATTGGGCGGTTGTTGGATCGGGCGATCGGGAGTGATCGGGTGATTGAGCGATTGATTCATTGAGTGATCGGGAGATCGGTCGATTGAGTCGCTGAGACGTTGCCTGCTCACTCCCAACTGCGTACTGCCTTCTGCCTACCGTCTACTGCCGGCCGCCGGCTGTTCTTCTACATCC
>JASHYZ010000266.1 GCA_030042795.1 Terriglobia bacterium
AACCCCGAGACGCCGGCGTTCGTGGAAAACGCTCCGCGTCCGCCGGCGTGGCCATCAACCGCGAAGGAGATAGGTCAACGATCACGCGAATCGCCTCCGTTATACTCGCCGCCGCTTGCTGCCTCTGTCCAGTCCGTCTGGAAGGCGCTCCCTCGCCTACCGGTTCTGGCCCTCAAAATCCGCCCGACGCATCGCCCGTACTACCCCCGCAGGTAGCGGACAAGGCGCCGCAAGATGACAAACCGAATTTTTCGGGCACTTGGAAGTCGAGGGTTTACATTGACCTGTATGCCGAGACGGATTGGATCGACCATAAGGAACCCGTTGTGAAGGTTATGACCCACGGACATATGCAGGACGTGATGTACCCACCGGACGCGTACCCCTTCGACGGCAAGGATTCGACGAACAGCGCTCATTGGGAGGGTCGCACCCTTGTGCTTACCGGCGTGATAAACGCGAACGGCTTGAGAGGGCGCGGACAGGTGACCTTGGCACTCTCAGAAGACGGCAGGGTGATGACAAAAGTGGTGCACGTCCTTTATTCGGATAGCATCAGGTTCGATGACGGGGAAGTGTTTGACAAGATCTCCGAACACGTTAGACCTATAGGATTCCGGATTGGCGAAACCATGGTTGACGTTGAGAAGGACTGGGGCACTCCTGAGAAGGTCGTCGAGACGGGCAACCAGACGGTTCTTTACTACAAGGAAGTCGAAATTACGTTCATAGACGGCAAGGTAGTGGATGGAAAGTTCCATACTGCTCAGCTAGAGCCGACCATGAAGCCGTAACTCGCCCTGAGTGCCACCCTTCTGGCCGCCGTCGGCTCGCGATGTTGTAAGCACCCACGCACCGTTTGCCTTCTTCTTTTTGCAGCCGGAGTGGTGTCTCTAAAATGGGCTTGACAACGCCGACGCCATTATAGACGCGCTACGCTTGCTACGGATATCTGATTCCGGGTGTCGGCGAGAGGTACGTAGACAGGTTGGATTTGGCAACAAGTCCGCAACCCGCGGCTCACCCGATGGACCCGAATCTCTGCAACTTATTGAATTGATTGGTAGCGGGGGGGAGAATCGAACTCCCGACCTAGGGATTATGAGACCCTCGCTCTACCACTGAGCCACCCCGCCAGCTCTCAACTAGCAGCGGCTACCCGCCGAGAACATGCCTTCATCGTAAGGGACAAAGCCCGCCAAGTCAACGAAACCGCAAAAGCTGCCAAAGCTGGCCTTCCGCGTTGCGGCGACAACGAGTCTCGCACCAAGCACAACTTATAGACGTAGCGAAGCTAGGTTGGGAGACGATCCCTCAGCCGTGCTGTCGCTGGTTCTTAAGAAATTCCTAGAAACCAAAGGACCTAGATTTGCAATCAACCGACTGGGCTAGCAGTTTGGCGCTTGAGCGCGATGGCCACTATTTCTGTAATGCGCAGATGTAATTTAACTTGTGAGATTGCAGGGATCTTTGGGCTTTCGCCTTTGCACATTAGAGCCCGTTTATCCTGGAATTTGAGGCCGCATGGTCATGTTTAGCAAAACCGTCGGCGAAGCCGCGTGGCCGCTCGCCACGGCGCTCTACGCACTATTGGCGGCACTGGTCATATTCGTTGTGGCCCTACGCGCCAGACGAAATCTGAAATCCCTACGCAACGAGAAAACGAGCGCTCTCTGCCATGAACTCATTGGCGGCCTCATGAGCAGAGTCATCGAGTACCCAGATGCGTTCGCCCAACTGAGCAAGCGCCCGGCAGCGGAGGTTCGCGCGTCGCTCTCGACCATTTTGACGGCGGACAAAAGCCTGTCACCGGGACGCGCTGGGCTTCTGAAGGCGCTGTGCGAGGACTTCGGACTCGTCGCACAATGGCGTCACACTCTGGATCATAATCGCAACGCTGGTCGGAAGGCGCACTCCGTCGTCGACTGCCTCCGAGGCAGGGGACCTTTCAGCTTTGTCCTGCGGGCGGAAGCGGCCGAGAATCTCGGGCTAATTCACCACCAGCCGAGCTGGCGCGTTCTCGTGGAGGCTCTTGACGATCCGAACGGCGCCGTTCGCTTCGCAGCAGCCCGCAGCCTGGCTCGGATTCGAGAGCCTGAGAGCTTCACGGCGCTGGCAGACCGGTTAGAATCTGCTGCGCAGGACGCTACGCCGAAGATTTCGGTACGGTCTCTCAAGATGGCCCTCGCGAGCTTTCCCGTTACTCAGGCCTGGGCCTTGCGGCGGCTGCTGGAGCACGTTCACCCGCGGGTGCGATTTCTGGCCAGCGATGTGGTTGCGCTGATGGTCCAGCGCGAATCATCCGAAAGCCAACCGAGAGCCTTTGACTCCAGTCACCTGGCGCCTGAGGTCTCTGCGATCTTCCTCACGCGTCTGGTGGAGGACGAGGACTCGGACGTGAGGGCGCGCGCAGCCAGTGTCGTTGCCCGTTTGGAGCCTGCCCACGCCATGCCGGTTCTTGCGGCTCTCTTGGGCGATTCTGCATGGTTCGTGAGACTGCACGCCGTCCGCGCTCTTCGGCACCAAAGGTTTGCCCCACTCTCGCTTGTTAGCCAGCGGCTCACCGATCCCAACTGGAGGGTGCGTGAAGCGGCGGCGCAAACGCTGGCTGCGCGCGGACGTTCCGGCCTAGAAGTGCTACTCGAGCACTTCCTGGCAACCAGTGACCGCTACAGCCAGGAACAGGTGGCAGAACAGGTGGAGCGCGCCGGCCTTCTGCCCTCCCTTCTTGCAGCGTACGGTGAACCCGGGAGAAAGCTTGAAACGTGCTTCCTGGAGGAAATGGTAATGCGCGGCTTCGGCGACATCCTCCTGCCGGCTTTGCAAAAGGACGTGCCGCTGGAAGGGTTGGGAGCGCTGGCACAGGAGCTGACCCGCACTCCGAAAGCGCAAATAGATCTCTTCCCTCGGCAGTTGGCAGGCTTCGCATCGGCAGAACAGGACGTACGCGAGGATTGGCTTGCGAACGAATCTGAACCGGTGGCGTCCGGCTCGGAAAGTTCCATCGTCGAAGCTTCATCAGGGTACTTCGATGCATAACCTGATGCCGGATGTGATCGCGTTCGTTCGCCCCCTGGTGAACGCCTATTTTTTCGTCCTGGCTGTTTATTTCATCGCCGGGAACGGCGTCTACACGCTGCTGATGTTTCTGTCGGTTGCTTCAGTGTGGCTGCACAAACGCAGCCGGGCCTACGAAGGCCTGCATCTGTTGCGGCAATCGCCCGCGACGCCGCCAGTCACCATCATCATGCCGGCCTGGAATGAGCAAGAGGTTATCGTGGATTCGGTGCGGTCCGTCCTCAGCATCGACTATCCCGAACTTCAGGTATGCGTGGTCGATGACGGTTCGAGGGACATAACGCTAGACCGCCTGATTGACGCATTCAACCTCGCCCCGATGGCTCTGATCTCGCGGCCGCGCCTGCCGAGCCGCCGAGTTCGCAGCTTCTTCGGGAGTCCGGAATATCCCAACCTGCTCGTGATTAGCAAAGACCAGGGCGGCAAGCCCGACGCGCTGAACGCTGGGCTGAACATGTGCCGCACTCCGTACTTCTGTACCCTCGATTCCGACTGCATCCTGGAGCGCGACGCTCTGCTGCGGTTGATGTGGCCGGTGGTTCATTCTGCGGAACCCATCGCCGTCAGCGGCGGGATTGTGCGCGTGCTGGATGGCTGCGACGTTAAGGACGGCGAAGTGGTCAAGGTGGATGTTCCTCGCGGCGCACTCCAACGCTTCCAGGTGGTGGAGTATTTGCGCAGCTTCCTTTTCGGCCGCACCGCATGGGATCTCTTGGGAGGCACGGTGATTGTTTCCGGAGCCTTTGCCCTCTTTCATCGCGAAACCGCGGTGGAAGCCGGCGGGTTTCTCAGCGACACGGTCACGGAAGACATGGAACTGGTGGTTCGCCTTCGCCGCTGGACCGCCGACCAAGGGCGGATGCTACGGACGAAATTCACTTCCAACCCCGTCTGCTGGGCCCAGTGTCCGCCTGACCGCCGCATGCTGGCCCGCCAACGGCGGCGCTGGCAGCTCGGCCTCTGCCAGACGCTGTGGAAGCACTGGCGCATGATTTTCAACCCCAGGTTTGGCACTCTCGGGCTTCTCAGCCTTCCTTTTCAAGCGCTGGTGGAGGGGCTGGGCGCCATTGTGGAACCGCTCGGCTACATCGCCATCCCGCTCCTAGCCTGCTTTGATCCCTCGCGGCTCCGGCTTCTGCTTCCCATTTTGCTCCTGGGCCTAGCCTACGCGGGCGTGCTCTCCGTCAGCGCCGTGGTGCTCGAGGAGATGACCCACCGCCGCTACCGTAGCGCGCGCAGTCTGGCGATTCTGCTGTTCTACGCGCTCGTTGAAAATCTCGGCTATCGCCAGCTCATGCTGTGGTACCGCTTTCAAGGCGTCGTGCGCTTTGTCACAGGATTTCATCATTGGGAAAAAGTAGAACACGTCGCTGCTAAAGAGCCCGGCGCAAGCCGACTGGAAAGATTTGTATGACCATGCTTAGGCTCAATTCGGGAGCATCGCCTCGCCGGTCGACGGCCAGGCAACTTCAGCGGCTGCTGCCTGCCCGGCCAGCGATGTTGCTCGCGCTGGCCACGCTCGCGGCTTGTGGCGGCTGCCCGTCCGCTGTGTGGGGTGCGGCGCCGGCCCTTGCTATGGCGATTAACTCCTCTCCCGTTTCCACCGCCTGTGAAGCGAATACCGATGCCACCCGTCAGGCCGCGGCTGCAGCGCCTTCGGATGTAGACGCGGGGCTCAAATTGGCCCGAGAACTGGCAGCCTGCCGGCAATACTCGGCTGCTATTGCGGCGTGCCGCCGTGCGCTGGCGGCGCATCCGGGCGATCGCGACCTCCAGCTTCAAATCGCCCGTCTCCTCGCGTGGGACCATCGCTACGACGAATCCATCAGCGCCTTTCGCAACCTGCTCAAGCAGCATCCGGATGACAGCGAGGCGCTCGAAGGGTTGGCGCGTGCGCAGGTGTGGTCAGGAAAATCCGCCGAGGCCGCCGTGACTTACAGTCAGTTGGCTACTGCGCATCCAGGCAGCGCCGAATATCTCTTCGAGACGGCGCGTCTTGAGGCCGAGACGCACCAGTATCCGGCCGCCCGCGACCGGCTGGCATCCCTGCTGGCAGTTCAACCCGGCAACCTCGATGCGCGGCTGCTGCTCGCCCAGCTCGAACTGAAGCAGGCCCAGTATTCAAGCGCCCTGCGGCAGTTTGAGCGCGTGCTTCAGCGCCGTCCCGCTGACCCGCAGGCCCTGATGGGCGCGGCGCAAGCGCACTACTACACGGGCGAACTCGCCAAAGCCCGTGCGGAGGTCAGCACCCTCGTTGCTCAACAGCCGCAAAACTTCGACGCCTTGTTCCTTCTGGCGAGCATCGAACGCGCCCAAGGACATCTTTATAAA
>JASHYZ010000267.1 GCA_030042795.1 Terriglobia bacterium
GTCATCCTCGCGCAGGCTTTGCACATTCAACACGTCATTCTTGAGATCGAGTGACTGGACTTTGCCGTTGAACTCGTTCTGGCCTTCAGGGACGGAGGTTATTTTATCGAATACCGGGACCTTCTTCTTGTGATCATCCTGGCCGGCGCCAAGCCGGGGAGCAGCAACACCCATCAACAGCACTAACAGACCAGCCGCAGCAACCGAGCGGGGTGTGATCCTGCGGCCTCGGAGATAGGCGATTACCCTTGCGACCGGAACGGATCGCCAACTCAGACGGACAGCGTGTCGAGCTGCGGTATCGTGCATGTGCTTCATTGCTGATTCCCATCGTAGGCGACCACTGCCAGGGTGTCAAGGTGCGACGGCTTGAGCGATGGCTTGTGCTTGTACCATTTACTGGCCCGATACACTCGCTCGCGCAGCACCTCGGCTGTTCCACTGCAGGCATTAGTCGAGGCGGTAACCTTTGGATGCTCCGTTGCGTGGTATAATCTTCTCCTTCGAAAGAGCAAGCAAAGAAGTGATTCGACCTGTGCCGAAACTAAGAGCAAGCGCATTACTGGCTGTGGTTACGGGCGTATGCGTAGTGTGCCTGGCAGCTCAAGATCCCAAAGTGTCGCAGGCGTCATCGTTAAATACCCCGGTCGGGACTGATCCTTCCACGAGTCCGGTTGGTCCCATCTCCAATCCACAGGATCCCGCCACCCAGGAGATACTGGAGGCAGTGCAAGGCATGGGCAGTAAGCTCAAGGCGCCGGTGCTGCAGACCGTTAACTCCGACTCGCGTTACCGCGTAGCGCCGTTTGATGAGATCGGCGTGAACTTTACCACGGTGAATGCGTTTGACGAACTGGTGTTTGTAAAGCCCGACGGTTACCTGAGCCTGATTGGAGCTCCCGAGATTTACGTCTTCGGAGACACCCAAACTGAGATCACGGAGAAAGTGAAGAAGGCTTACGAAGGCGCTTTGGCACAGCCGATCATGGTGAACGTCGTCATCACCCTCGCCAATCCGCCCTACTTCGTGGTGGGCGGCCAGGTGAACAACCCGGGTAAATTTATTCTTCACGGTCAGTTCACCGTGGCGGAGGCCATCGAAGCTGCCGGCGGCTTCCAACTCGCCACCGCCAAACATTCGCACGCCCTGCTGTTTCGCCGCGTTTCCCGGGATACCGTGTCTGCCCAACTGATTAACCTGAAACGCATTCTCGACAAGGGAGATCTGGGTGACGACGTCTTTCTTCGAAACGGCGACTTGGTGTATGTGCCTAAGAATTTCCTCTCCAAGGTGACACCTTTTCTCCAGTATCTGATGGCGTACAACGCTTTCATCAGCGTCGGCTGGGGACCGTCCTACAGGTTCACAATCGGGGACAACTGAGGCGCCGGGCGGGCTCGGCCGCCGAGGTTTGGAGTCTCACAGTCGGACGCCCCGGGGAAGCCCACCTCGGACCCTAGCTTCAGTGCGCGCCTGGAACCACAAGACCGGTCTCACTCTTTGTCTTGGGAGCAGTGATGGTTCGAGGGATAGAGAATGTCAGATCCGTGCCGGGGCCGAGCACCACATCACCGTGATGTTTAGCAAGAGTATGAACCACGCCAACGATAGCGCCGATGGCGGCGCCGTATAAGGCTCCCTCACCACCAGCCGCGATGGCTCCCACGCCTGCACCGGCAGCCGCGCCAATACCGGTCTCCTTTGCAGCGCTCTTTGTGCTCTTCCCTGGGCCCTCTACCGTACCTTCGCTATCCTTTACGCTGACGCCGTCCGGCCCTTTCGCATCCTGAAGCGCTGCGGCCACCGAATAATTCTGGCCGTCGGGTGTCCGGATGGAGTCGAGCACCAGGCGCATTTCCGCCTTCCCTTTGGCGCGGCCCGGCGGCTTTAGAAACGTGACATGGCCCTGAACGGTGCTGTTCTCCGGCACCACCTCCTCACCATGGTAGATGACGGGCTCGGTTACTTTCCCGTTGAAGAGGTCGCCGGTGTTGCTGCTCTTGGTGCTCACCGTGCTCGTCATCTCCACTTCGAGGGAAGTGCCAGCAGGAATGGTGATGCTGTCGCCGGCGATAAGCGGAAAGGCCGCGATCAGAAGAGTGGCCGTCAGCCGCAGGGCGCGCCGCACCCCAGTGCTGCTAAAAGTCATGCTGAGAGAGCGCTGAACGCACTGGGAAGCGCGGCCCCGCTTGAGGCCGTCAGCCAGGGAACTTCCCGGCGCGTTCTGGCGGTAGGCTGGCAACATAGTGAGTACATGGAGAGCCTAGGATCCGCTATTGGAGGCAGTCTCGGGGCTGGAAGGTCCTTCCACGGAGTGATCCACGACGAAGGTCAGGTCCGTGCCCGACACCAGCACAATCTGTTTCTCGTGTTTGAACAAGCTGTAAAGCAGAGCCGTGCCCGCGCCGATACCCGCGCCGTAAGCAGCATCCAGTCCGATGCTCGGGTGCTGGCCCGGGCAGCCATAGAAACGGCAGATCATGTCCTGGGTGGCGCCGATACTGGCGCCCGTCCCCGCCCCCATGGCGCCCACGATCCCTGCACCCTCCAACGCAGACTTCTTGCTCTTTCCGCAGCCTCCAATGGTGCCTTCGTTGTCGTTTACTCCCTTGGTGCAGGTCGAGCTGGCGAGGTCCTGAAGCGAGCCGGAAAGGTTAAACTTCACGTCGTCGGGCGTGTTGATATGGTCCAGCACAATACGCATCGACGCCCGCCCGGCTACTCGTCCCGAGGCCTTCACCATGGTCACGTGCCCGTCCACCAAGCTGCCTTCGGGGACAATCGTCTTGTCACCGGAGATGACCGGTTGAGTGACCACACCGGTGAATTTGTCGCCTGCCTGGCTCGTTTTTGAGGTCAAGGTGGTGGTGAGCCGAACGTGGAGCACGCTGCCGCCCGGCAACACCACAATCTGTTTGGTGGGGTCAAAAGGCGCCGGTACCGTAAGCTGACCCAGCGCGAGTGCCCCCGGGCTTGCGGCGCTTTGTGCGCCCGAGCCGTTTTGCGTGGCCGCGCTACCCTGTGCCGTCGAGCTAGTCTGTGGGCTCCCCGCGCTTGGGGTTGAAGAGCTGGCCTGCGTACTCGGATTGCCGCCCGTGGAGCTGCTCTGCGCAACCGCGCCGACCGCCGCCAGCGCGACCGCCAAGAAGATTCCTGTAAACGACGAATAGATTCCCCGCCTCATATAGGTCCTCCTCAAACCGAGGAACTCCCAAGCCCGCTGCTTGGTATGCCTTTCCCTCTGGTGCCAGCATACAACCGGACGGTCTCATTAGCAAATCGACACGGGCAGCGTGCGCTTCCGCTATTTCGATTCGATGCGGGCTAACCAGGTTGTACAGTGGGACACGTCAGTTTGGCTCAGCTCAAGCAGCTTCGAACTTCTTGGTGCCGTGCCGTCAGTGATCCTTCCCACTCAGTTTTTCCTTAACATCCTCCATAATCTGCTTGCCGTGAAAGCGGCCGTTTTCAATGAAAATCTCGTTGGTGTGACGGCCTGAGAGCACGACTCCGGCTACATAAAGGCCTGGCACATTCGTTTCCAGCGTCTTTAGGTCGCAGGCCGGCCGGTAGCTGACGGGGTCCACTTGCACGCCGGCCCGCTGCAGCAGATCGATGTCAGGGTGATAGCCGGTAAGTGCGAAGACGAAGTCATTTTCGAGCTCGAAGGGTTCTCCGTGCGCGTTCTGTAGCCGGATGGCGCCTTCAGCAATCTCCGTCACCCGGCACTCCAAGCACGCCCGAATGGACTTCTCTTTGATGCGGTTCTCGATATCCGGCCGAATCCAATACTTGATGTGGCGGCTGAGCTGCGGCTCGCGATGCACGATCGTCACTTCAGCGCCGTGACGGTAGAGATCGAGGCCGGTAATCGCCGCGGAGTTGGCCCCGCCGATCACTGCTACCTTGCGCCCGTAAAAGGCGTGGCCCTCCAAGGCGTAATGCGAAACCTTTGCCAGATCTTCACCGGGAATGCCCAGCTTGTTGGGCAGATCGTAGTAACCGGTGGACACGACTACGGTGCGAGAAGCGTATCGTGCCCGGCGCCCGCTCGGATTCTCTGTGAGTACCGTAAATTCCCCGTCCTGCGATTCAATGGCGGTGACACGCTCGTCGAAGCGGATCGGTAACTTATAGAACCGGGCTGCGCACCGGTAATACTCCAGCGCTTCGCCGCGTGTGGGCTTGACGTTGACGCTCGAAAACGGCAGGTCGCCGATTTCCAGCCGCTCGCGCGTGGTGAAAAACGTCATGTTGGCCGGATAGCTAAAGATGGAATTGACCAAGCAACCCTTTTCCACGGTCAAGGAATTGAGGCCTGCGCGGCCCGCTTCGATGCCACAGGCGAGTCCCGTAGGGCCAGCCCCTATGATTAGCACGTCAAGACTTTTCGATTGACTCATTGATCCTGGCCTCCAAGGTTGGGGGGATGCCCGTTGGTTACCCTTTGTATAACGCGGTTAACCTGCCGCGCCGACCAAACCGCCGCCTGCCGCCTTGACTCACGCTTTCCACCCTAACCTAGCGCGGCCTTT
>JASHYZ010000268.1 GCA_030042795.1 Terriglobia bacterium
TCGATAAAAAGCTGCAAGGCGTCGATCAGCGGCAGCGTCCGCGGCTGGCCGTTGACGATGGCCAGCATGATCATGCCGAAGGTCTCTTGAAGCTGCGTGTGCTTGAAGAGGTTGTTCAGAATGACTTCAGGCTGCTCGCCGCGCTTCAGTTCGATCACAATTCGCATGCCGTCGCGGTCCGATTCATCGCGAACGTCCGAGATTCCTTCGATTTTCTTGTTCTGCACCAGTTCCGCGATGCGTTCGATGGTTTTTGCTTTGTTCACCTGATAAGGTATGGCGCTCACCACAATCTGTTGCTTTTCCTTCGTTGGGCGCTCGATGGCAGCCTTGGCGCGCATGGTGAATTGGCCGCGGCCGGTCGCGTACGCCGCCTTGATGCCGCTGCGGCCGTAAATGTAGGCGCCAGTCGGAAAATCCGGACCTGGCACAAGCTTCAGCACATCCTCGAGCGTCGAATTCGGCTTTTGGATCAGCAGAATGGCGGCTTCGATCACCTCCGAGAGATTGTGAGGCGGGACCTTCGTCGCCATACCCACCGCGATGCCGTCGGAGCCGTTGATGAGCAACGTCGGCACTTTCGTGGGAAGCACGAGAGGTTCTTCGGTGGACTCGTCGAAATTGGGGACAAAGTCCACCGTCTCCTTCTCGATGTCCGCCAGCATTTCTTCGGCAAGGCGCGTCAGGCGGCACTCAGTGTATCGGTAGGCTGCCGGTGGGTCGCCATCCACGCTGCCGAAGTTACCCTGCCCATCGATCAGCAGATAACGCATGTTGAAGTCCTGCGCCATGCGCACCAGGGTGTCGTACACCGCCGCGTCTCCGTGCGGATGATATTTCTTGATGACCTCGCCCACCACGCCCGCGCATTTCACGTAGCGCTTGTCGGCGGCGATTCCCTCCTTGTACATCGCGTACAGGATGCGACGGTGTACCGGTTTGAGTCCGTCACGCACGTCGGGCAGCGCCCGTCCGATGATCACGCTCATGGCGTAATCGAGGTACGAACTCCGCATCTCGTCTTCGATATTGACGGGAATTTCGCGCCGCGGCGGCAGTAGGGATTCCTGGTCAGCCATTCGTTAAATTCCTTCCTGGAGATATTGGGTTCGATTGGCGCAGCAAACGTGATGCTGTCGCGGCGCGAAGCGGCCGGCGAGTGCCTCTCCAGTCACTTCAACGAGATAATTTTGCAAGCCTTTTGGTTTAAACAACATTCCGGCTTCGTTCGAAGCCTTCCTGGTTCGTCCGGCGCCCTGCGTACGAAAGAGCGATCCCGAGGCCGGGCGCGGGCCCTCCTGACTGGACGGTCTGCCGACATATATTTGCAACATCTTTTTTATCAATAACATTCCAGCTTCGTTCGGCGCCACCGCGACCGCACTGATGGGCCCGGACGGACGCAACGTCAGCGACTTTCGAGGAAAGGGCAGCCGAGGCGCGACGCCGCGACGGCCAGGACAGTGGGGGGAGCAGTCGTCACCTGGCCCCTCCCAGATCAAAGTTTGTCATCACAGGTCCGTACTCAGGACAGATCACACTTCATGTATATCAGATGAGGGGTAGGCTTGTCAATAGCTCTGGTACGTAGGCTACATTGAGCGGCAACACAGCACTGGAGACTCTTCCCAGATCGGACCCGACGCCGAAAGCGCGCATTCTCAAGGCGCGAAAGATGGCCGCGCCACTCAGTTCGAGATACCTGAAGCTCTCCGGAGTTCAATACTGCCGCTCACGGTATGAAGATCGATTTGGGCATCGCCGTTGCCGAGCTTTCCATGAAGGCTTTGGCCGACCCACTGGTGCTGATTGACCTCGATGGGAAGCTCGCTGTGGATGCCGCCGGAAACGGTATCGGCGCTCACATCTGCACCTACATCGGGCACCAGGCCCAGGACGATGGATCCGCTGACGGTGCTCAGTGACACGTGACGTCCGAGGTCGCGATCGAAATTGGCTTCTATCCTGCCGCTCACGCCTGAGAGATGAACCGCACCCGTCAGACCTTCGGCTCGAATTTCTCCGCTCACGGACGAGGCGTCCACGTCGCCCCGCAGGCCCGCAAGCCGCACGTCGCCACTCACCAGTTTCACCGAGTCAATCCGGGCCCGATTCGGCACGGAAAGGGTGTACTCCACCCAACCGGAGTGGTGATCGCCAAAGAAGTGATGCGGGTACTTGGTCTCGATTTCGATGACGTCGGGCCGCGATTCGACATCAATCCGCATCGCTTGCAGGTCCTCTTCCGTGTCGGCGTGCTTCACGGCTTCCAGTTGGACTTCGTTGCGATCCCAGCCCGTAATGCGAATGTTTCCGCTGACGTTCGACAGACTCACGCGGCCACCGGGGGTCAGAGCGTAAGTGTGGCTGAAGCTTTCGCTGGCTCGATCAAATCCTGCGGCGGCAGTGATGGCCACGAGCCCCAGCACCGAGGCAACGGTCAGCATCATTGAAGCCAACCTCATTCTTCCTCTCATCGCACCCTCCCTCGTGACCGGAACGGCGGCCCTCAGATTTCCACGGTCTGAATCCTTTGACGGACTTTCCTCGATTCCGTCACTCGAAAATGCGTCCAGGGTGGCTCACAAGTTCCGGGATTCGGCCTGGGAGCGCGGGCGTCTCGCCCGCAGTCCCACGGGACCTCACTCAAAAACATTTTTTTCTTGATTGACCCTCTCCATTCGGAGTTTTAGACTTAATGAAGCGATGAAATTCTGTCCGAACACGGTCTCCACAAAATCCACGAGAGGTAGCCTATGAATAAGAGAGCCGAATCAGACGCTCGTAAATCTCCCATGTCGCGCCGGGGATTCCTCGCCGGCGCGGCAGCCACCGCCGGGGCTGCCCTAGCTCCCGCCGTAC
Organism: Terriglobia bacterium; assembly: GCA_030042795.1. Next base: position 2,863 of record JASHYZ010000268.1, read on the forward strand.
TGCTGGGCAGCACCAACAAGTCCGGAAGCCGCGTCGTGCTCGGTAACGGCGCGCACACTTACGAGCTTGTTCCCGGCTGGGGCCAGCTTCCCAACGGCGTGAAATACGGCTATACGCACGGGGTGCAGATCGATTCCCACAATCGCGTTATCGTACACAATCAAAGCAAAGACTCGGTGATCATCTTCGATCACAAGGGCAAGTACATCAAGTCCTGGGGGCCTGAGTTCCAGAAAGGCGCGCACGGCTGTCTCCTGCGCAAGGAAGAGGGCACGGAGTATCTTTACCTTTCGGATTACGAGCGTCACGTGGTGGTGAAGACCACGCTCGACGGCGACACCCTCTGGACCCTGAACTGGCCCCAGGATTCCGGCGTCTACGAGAAGGAAGAGCAGTTCAGGCCCACCAACACGGTGGTGGCGCCGAACGGCGACATTTATGTTGCCGACGGTTACGGCCTCAGCTACGTCCACCAATACAGTCTAAAGCGGGAGCGCATCCGCACTTGGGGCGGCAAAGGCAGCGAGGCCGGCAAGCTCGATTGTCCGCACGGCATCTGGATCGACACGCGCACCAGCGATCCTATTGTCGTGGTGGCCGATCGCTCCAACGCCCGCCTGCAGACGTTCACCCTCGACGGCAAGCACATCGGGTTCTATACGGACGCCATGCGGCGCCCCTGCCATTTTGATCAAGCCAAGAACGGCGATCTGCTCATCCCGGATTTGTGGGGCGTAGTCACGATTTACGACCGCGACAACAAACCGGTAACGCAACTCGGCGACAACCCCGGGGTGTGGGAGGCGAAGGGCTGGCCGAACCTCCCCGACACAACGTGGGTGCCTGGCAAGTTCATCTCGCCGCACGCCGCCACCTGGGATAAGCGCGGCGATATGTACGTGGTGGAGTGGATTCAGGAGGGGCGGGTGACGAAGTTGAGGAAGGTATGAAATCGGTCGGTTGGGGTGAGAGCATACCTGGGAGCGCGGGCGTCTCGCCCGCCGTTGGTTCCTAAGGGACGCTGGAACCAGACCGACGAGCGGGCGAGACGCCCGCGCTCCCAGGCTCGGTGGAGGACATAAATCATGTTTAGACTCGATGCAGACCGCAAAGTTGAATTTTGCGACGGGGTCACCCGCCGCGACTTCTTACATGCCGGAGCGCTCGGATTCCTCGGTCTCACCCTGCCCGAGTTCTTCGCCCTGAAGGCTAGCGGCGAGGTGAATCCCAACAAAGACATCAACTGCATTCAGTTGATGCTGGTTGGCGGGCCCAGCCAGCTCGACACCTGGGACATGAAGCCTGACGCGCCGGCCTCGATTCGCGGACCCTACAAGCCCATTAAGACCAACGTCCCTGGCATCGAAATCTCCGAAATTTTCCCGCGCATGGCCAAGCATGCGGACAAGTTTGCCCTACTGCGCTCCTGCTATCACACGGCCGCCGCCGTGCACGATACCGGCTGCCAAATGATGCAGACCGGACGGCTCTTCCAGGGCGGCCTCGAATCG
>JASHYZ010000269.1 GCA_030042795.1 Terriglobia bacterium
CGCATTCGTGTATTCTAGGGCATGCTCCGCCACGATCTCTGAACAAAACGCGCGTTCTGCCACGATCTCTGAACAGGTTCCGCCACGATCTTTGAACGCTCACAGCAAATGGTGCCGAAGGGGGGAGTCGAACCCCCACGCTGTTAAACAGCGGCAGATTTTGAGTCTGCTGCGTCTGCCAGTTCCGCCACTTCGGCGCGGCCGCATCAGGGCCGGTTGATGTGAGTCCTGAGCGTGATGCGAGCATAACACGCTCGTCGGAGCCCTATCAACCACATGAAGACTGCAGAAGACGCAGCTTGCGTGACGCCGCTGCCGGCCGCGCGATGACGATTCTCTATGGCAAATGAGTCCCGCTTGCGTGGTGAGTTCTGGGCGCTCGGTTCAGTTCTAGGGTATGCCTGCGGAAACGTGTTTGACCGTTTGGCCGTGAACCACGCTGATCCGTTGTTAGGTCCGTTTTTGCGCGGCTTGCCTAGCCTAGCGCTGGGCGTCATTTTGATGTGGAAGCATCGCACCTGGGACGAGTTGAAGCCTAGTTCAAAGAGCTACATCGGGGGGCGTGCCATCGCACCCTTCATCTGGGCTGGCATTCTTTCCACAGCCGGTCTTTTCCTCTATTACTTCGCCATGCGCCTGGGAGGTGTCATTCTCACGGTTCCGTTGCTTGAAACATGGGTGATCTGGGGAACGCTCGCCGCTTGGTTGATGCTAGGCGAAGAGTTGCGCGGCTTCCTGCTGATTGGATGGGGCGTGATTGCTCTCGGCCTCGCGTCGCTTATCTTCGGCCAGCTTCGAGGCCACCCTCTTTCCTCCGGCTGGTACTGGGCTCTGCCACTGGCGGCGCTCACCGCTGTTTCTTACGGCGTCTCCGGGGTCCTGTGGCGCGCCGGGCAACTGCGCGGAGCACATCAATCGACGGCTATTTTCCTGCAGTTTCTTTCAAGCGTTGGAGTGGGCCTCGTAGGTTTGGTGGTTGCGGGCCGGAGCGCCCTTTTATTCGGCACTCCCTTGCGAAGTCTCCTGACCTTTCTCGAAGGCGGTGTGTTTTCCGGCGTGATCGCGATTTACTGTATCTTCACTGCCCTCCGGCTGCTCCCTGTCGCCCGCGTTAACGCGTTTTCTTCACTGACGCCGCTTACGGCAACGCTCTTTGCCCACTTCCTCCTGCGCGAGAATCTCAATTTACCGATGCTCACCGGAGTTGTCCTCATTTGCCTCGGCGTTGCTCTCACCCAGATCATCCGCAGCAGGGTCGAAGCACGCGCGCAGAGTCGTGAGGCAGATCAAGGAAGCCGTGCCTCAGGATAGTACGTGGCCGTCCGGGTCAGCCAGCCAAGGTGGGGTGTGTCTCAGGTAACATGGTTGGGCGGGTTTTATCTGGCGCGCCTACGGCAAATCTCAATCAAGTGGCGCCGCAGCCGGTCAATAACTTCACGCCTTTTACCTTCGGCCAGTTCCTTTTCCAACTCGAACAACGCAAAGTGGACAATGTCGTGGTGGTGAATCTCCAAGGGCTGGACCTCGTTGCTGAAATCGAGCCAGATGGAATGCAGCAGATCGATCTCGTTCTTGGTGAGGCGCGGCGCGTGCGGTCCCAGATAGGAAACGTATTCCTTACCGCCGTCGGGAGAGCGGACTTCTAAGGTGAGTTGTGGACGGGGCGTGGGCAGACGCTCCCAGGCGAGACCCGCCAGCCGGGCTTCCTCAGCGGCCGGGGTCTTGGGCGAAAGGCCAAGAATAATGTCCGAAGACTCCAGAGTCTGCGCCGAACGCAGCACGGCATCCCACACGTCCGTGGCGGCCACCAGCACCAGCTTGACGCTCTTGCCGTTCTTTTCCGCCAGCTTGAGGGCGTTGGAAAACATGCGTTGTTCCGCGTCCGCAAAAAACTGATCTGGCTGAAGCGTGTGCTCGCCGGAACCGGCCCGCCCCACCTGGTAAGCATGCAACACCACGACGTCCTGCTTCCTCGGATCCAGTCGTTGAAGCGCTACTTCCAGGTTATAGAGTGTGTTGCAATCCCGGATAGGCACCAGAACATTCCCGGCGCGGCAGCCCACGGACTCCGGAGAAATTTCATCGCCCATTGCCAGGTGGAATTCGTCGAGTTCGGGCTGCCTCGGGCCACGATGGCGTGACATCTTTTCAGAGGCCGTGAAGATGCCGAAGAAGATCAGCGTGAAAGCAACTCCCGAGACCGTTGCCACCTGCTTGGTGAAGAGGTTGATGATCGCGGTGGCGAACAGAATCAGCGTAATCAACCCCAGACCGACTGGGATTTCAATACGGCCCAGCTTCGGGTTCAAGGGAACGCGAAACTCACGCGGGCCGGGTTCTGTGTAGCGCAACATGAGCACCGCCAGCCCCTTCATCGCGAAGCTCCAAATGACGCCGAAGGCATAAGCCTCGCCCAGCAGAATCACGTTGCCGCCACTCAGCAGAATCGTGAGAAGCTGAAGCCCAACGACAAGATTGATGATGCGGTGCGAAGTGCCGAAACGGGGATGGGGATGACGGAACCACGGCGCCAGGACACCATCTTCGGAAACCCGGTTGAGCACGCCGTTCGAGCCCACAATCGCGGTGTTCACGGCGCCCGCCAGGATCATGATGCCCACCACAACCACGAAAGCGTGGAAAGCGAGGCGCAAGGGAAATGAGCCCACCACGTTCATCGCCAAGCCGCCGATCAGGTTGTCGGCATAGCCGACGCGCGTCTGCTGGTCCGGAATGATCATGAAGGCAAAGAACGAAACCAGAGACGTGAACAACATGCTGTAAATGAACACCACAAAAGCGGTCTTCTTGAGATTGGGCAGCTTCGGATGCTCGATCTCACGGTAAACCTGGGCCAGCGTCTCGAGGCCGCTCATGGCTAGCACGGAGTGGCCGAAAGCCACGAGAATACCGATCACCCCGATCAGTTCCGGCAAACGGTGCAGCCATCCCAGCGCTTCTTGCGAAAAGCGCAGGTTCGCCGGAGCCGGCCACGGCGGCAGATGCCCGCCTTTCACCCAGAGGGTATAGCCGCACCAAGCGATCATGAGGACTACCATGATGGTCGTGAACTCCATGATGCGCGCCGCCTTTTCGCTCGACTCCTCGATGCCCTTGATATTCTCCCGCCAGAAATAGAGGGTGACTCCCGCGGCGAAAACCGCTGCCGTGCCGTTCGGAGGCAGCACCAGATTGATCTTGGCGTAGCGGAACAAATCGTTGAGAAACCCGGCGAGGTAGAGGCCGGCGGATACTCCGCTGATGGGGCCTGTCAGAATGTAGTCGAACATTAGGGCGGAAACGGAGAACTTCGCCAGCGTGCCGCCCATGGCCTCCTTCACCACGCGGTAAACGCCGCCGCGCACGAACATGCTGCAGCTCTCCACGTACATCTGACAGACGGCGTAAGCGAAGAGCATGACCGCCAGGATGAACCAGGGCGCTGAGGGCCCAATCGCCTTTTCGGCAATGCCGCCCGCATAAAACGCTGACGATGCCAGGTCATTCAGGACGATCGCTGCCGCCCGCCAAAAAGAAATGAAGGTGAGCATGGCCGTGGTGGCGAGCACCACTTGGGGAACGCGGGAATTCCTCTTGCCCGCAGGGGAAGCTGAAGCAGGTGTGGACATCGTACTTTGGCGTCAGCAGCATCATACTTCGAATTGCGATGAATGAGAA
>JASHYZ010000270.1 GCA_030042795.1 Terriglobia bacterium
CGGCGGTGACGTAGTCCGCGAGCACGCCCACAACCGTGCGCTCCAGGAAGGGATGCTGAAACTCCGTCCGTTCGAGCCTGCGTCCCGGAAAACGCGCCAGCACGCCGCGCGTCTCGAGGCCGGTGTCCGCCAGCGTGGGCTCAAGGCGGCGCGCTTCAATGATATAAACCTCGGTCCCGTCCGAGCTTTCCACGGCCACGTACTCGAAGTCAGGATGAAATGCCACCGCCATGCTGGCGGGCAGCGTCCAGGGGGTCGTCGTCCAGATCATCACGTACACCGTGCGGCCGGCGAGCGACGCGTCAATCTCGGCGGGGTCGCTCGTCATGCGGTAGCGGACGTAAATGGACGGGCTGCGGTGATTCTCATACTCCACTTCCGCTTCGGCCAGCGCTGTGCGATCGCGGATGCACCAGTACACTGGCTTGAGGCCCCGGTACACATATCCGTGATCGAGGAACTTCAGGAAGGCTTCGGCCGTAAACGCCTCGTACTCCGGCGACATCGTGGAATAGGGATGCTCCCATTCGCCGAAAATGCCGAGCCGCTTGAAGTCCTGCCGCTGAAGGTTGAGGTACTTGTCCGCGTACCGCCGGCACGCCTGACGTACTTCAACCGTGGACATCTGCGCCTTGCGCGGCCCAAGCTCCTTATCCACGTTATGTTCAACGGGCAAGCCGTGGCAGTCCCAGCCCGGCAAATAGGGCGCGTTGAATCCCGCCATATTCTTGGACTTGACGATTAAGTCCTTGAGAATCTTGTTGAGCGCGGTACCCAGGTGGATGCGGCCATTCGCGTACGGCGGACCGTCATGCAGGGTGAAGATAGGCGCTGTCTGCCGCGCGCGCCGCATGGACCTGTAAAGGTCTCCCTCTTCCCACTTGGAGAGCCAACGCGGCTCATTCTGGGGAAGGTTGGCCTTCATCGAGAAATTCGTGCGCGGCAGATTGACGGTACTTTTCAGGTCCAGCGTCTTCGGCATCCAGCCTCCACAGAAAGTCAACCTTGATTATAACGTAGCACCCCTCGCTGCCGGCGGACGGGGCGCCTTCCTTCCGCCGGACGAAGATTGCTGGACGGGGTCTCGCGCATCGAGAGAGCCTGAAAACCGGCCCAATGTGCGCGAAGCCGGGAAGGAGCCTTGTTGAAGCCCGGCGGGGCCGGCGCGCCGGTGGCGGGAGCACCGTTTTTTGATGTAGGCGCCACCCGTAACATGCAGTAGAGCGTCATCGCCACCCGCGAAAATAGGCAACCGGGCGGTCAGAGCAGATGAACAGGTAGAGGATGCCCATGAGAACCGGAACTGCGCTGGGTGGCCTCGGCAGCAACGCCGGTCAGCGGGGTGCTAGCTCCGCCCGGGCGAAGCGTGTTACACGCCAGGACAGCGCCATTACACGCTTTTTCGAGGCATTCCTGAAGGGCCGGGCGAGCGAGTTTTGCGCGTCGGATGGTGCGGCGAGCGTTGCAGGCCGTCCAACGACAGCGTTTCGAGCAGTAGATCTGGTCTCGCCGCCTAGGTTCGAATGCGCGTCCGCACCGCGGATTGGCACATCGCTTCATGATTCAAGCCTAGGGAAATGGAATGAGACGGTGGGGACAAGTGAGACGGGCGAGAAGCCTTATTTTCGCCTTTGGCCTCAAGAAGATGGCCTGTGGAAATCCAATGCCCGCGGATTCCGGCTCTGGTCAGTGTGTAATTCCAACACAGCGCGGCTTGGTCGCAGCCAAAAGGCGCGGCGAAAGGGCGGGGCTTCAGAGCCTGTGTGAAAACTCCCGGATGCGAGCTGTAGCGGCGGTCTATGACCGCCGAAGTCGTTGAAAGAACAAGGCCGGCGGTCATAGACCGCCGCTACAGCGCTTGGTTCTCACACAGACTCCAAAGCCCCCTTTCACCTGAGGATGTTTTCCGGCGGGGCCCTGCGCTGCGCCCGCTCATGCAGCATGTTGAGTGCGCCGCACTTTCACTTTCACGTCTACCCTTGAGCCCAGCCGGTTAATGATCGTCATCAGGCGGTCGACGGTGAAGCGGCCGAAATCTGCGTTGCGAATGCGGGAGAAGTCCGCCGCCGCCACTCCGGTCCGGCTCTGTGCGGCCCGCACGGTTAGACCCTCGCGGTCGAGCGCGTTGATAATTTCGACGGCCAGGATTGCCTTAAGCTGTGCAACGTCCGCATTCTCGCGCTTCAAGTCGCGGAAAACGTTGCCGCTTCCGCGCATCACTTCCAGCGCTTCGTGGTTCATGCCAACATCTCCTTCAATCTTTTCAATCGGTCTCTGATCAGATCGGCCTCATGCTTTGGCGTCTTGATGCCACGCCTCGATTTCTTCTTAAATGCGTGGACCACACAAACATCGTCGGCGAGTTGCACCGCATAGACCACGCGAAAGGCGTTGCCCTGAAATGCCAGAGCAATCTCGAAGTGAACCGTAGCGCGGACTTCGCGCTTTTCGAAGTCCGCGGTATCTCTTCGAGGTCCGACGAAAAGCCGCAGACCTCTGAGCTGCGAGGTCTGCGCTACCTTGCTCCTGCCTGCGTAGGTTAGGGCCATCCCCGGAGCTTGCCATAGGCAACGCATAGGGAAAGACCGACGACGGGGGCGAGCACGGAGCCGACTCCACGCGCCAGCCAAACCGCGACCATACCCCCGAGCAGATAGGCGCCTGCCTTGAGGAGCTTTCCGTGGACGGCAAAACCCGCGACAAGCGAGATTGCCAGTGCAGCTAGGTAAGCCTCCGAGAGTAGGAAAAACAGACCAACGGCCATTCCCACAGGTCCCGAGAAATCGGCCATTTGGCGTTTCTGGTGGTCTTCAGAGTATCTCTGTGAAGTCTCGTTGGTATCTCGGCACGCCGCATATGCCTGCATAGCTAAGACGAGCAAGACCACTGGGCCGACCCACCATTTTTTCCAGGGTGAAGGGAGGTGGGCTGCGCAGATGAGCTCAAGAAAAACCAATAGACTTGCAGTGGACGCCAGCATGAACCGCCAGCCGATGTAAAGGTAGCCCAAAGGGCCTAACAGAAAGCCAAGGGTAGCCCCTGTGAAGGGCTGCTTCACTCCTCGGCCTCCTTTTTGGGAACTATGCTTTAATGCTCGCATTTGCGCAACCATGACGTCCCACGATTGATGCTCGACGGGGCCGCCGCCCGGAACCATGTCGGGCAGTGGGTCTCCCACCTTCCTTGCCATTTCGCGGACGAGGTCATGTTCTTGCGCGAGGGCAGCGCCCACGTCGGGCGATTCGAACGAGAGGACTTTATCTGCCCAGAAACAAGCCGCGTCACATGCCCCTTTTGACGATGACCAGACGGCCAAGCTGTACCAAAGGATCGGTCTTCTCGGGGTCAGAAGGTGGGCAAGTTGCAACGCGCGCCTAGCTTCGGTGGTGTTTATGATTCGCTTCCCAGACCCGACAAGGGAACTTAGACTCCATGCGAATGCACCGATAGCAAACTCGGGATTGTTAGCAGTCGCAGCTCCGAGTTTGTCCAAGGTGGCGTCCAAGATTTGCGCCCGCTCGCAGACCTTCGCGAACCTCAAGGCTTGTCTTGGCGAATGAAGCTTCTCCGCTAGCGCCGTTTGGAATTCTGCTGGCAGTCCTTTCCATGGAGTCCTTGACTCGAACACCTCAAGAGCCGTCTTAGGTGAATCCATGAGGTGGAAAAAGAAGCCAGCCAAGACCATCCCGACCATGTTTCCGGCCCAATCGAACACCCTGGAGGGGATTTGTGGATTGACGACGGTGCCCGACGGAGTGACCGCCTCGCGAGTCGGCGGGCACGCTGTGGGGTGGCGCATAGAATTGACGAGCGACCTACGCGCCGCCCGCGAGACAGGTCGCCGCCGCATCACAATCTTCACTGCATCCGACCATTCCGGATACTCAGAATCGACGATGGCCCGACACTTCCATCCAAGATTAAAGGTGGTCATCGCCGATAAGAGGAGTGCTTCGAGGGCCTGAGCATCACTCGGAAAGTCGAAGCCTTCCTGCATTTCGACGACGGCATGCTTGAAAGCACAGCTCTTTGTTAGCACCTTTATGAACGCGTCTTCAGGCGTTTTGCAGGCCGAGAGAAGCAACTCATCGAGGTGCTTCGATGAGACATGCATGAAGGAGATCAGTCTCGTGGATGGTCCCGCGTCGGAACCTTGCTCTAAGGCATCGGCACACCGCCAACCAAGGTTGAATGCCACGGTGCCCGCTGCGAATACGCTGTCTCCGATCCCGGAGTAATTGCCAAACCCGAAAGTGCTCTCCATTTGGCCTAGTAGCTCCCTAAACCGCTCCGATCCACCCATGATGTTGCGAAGTCCCCGACTGTAAGAGTCCGGCTCTGGTTCATGCGCGACGGTAAGAAGAATCGTATCCAGCTCGGCGGGCGAGATGTCGTCGAGAGACTTCATATTCCTTCATTTGGACCCATCATCCGGGATTTCCATTATCGACCGTCGGCCCGACCGATAATCTACACCCGACCGCCTCAGACCCGCAATGGAAATCAGATTCGCGCTTCCGGGTGCTGCCACCGGCCACGGAGGGTGCCATTTTGCCTCTCCCGAGAACCGAAGGCACTCGTAGGCCCACCAGCGATCAGCCAGCCCGGATCACGAAAACATCTCGGCGAGATCCAAGACGAAGCCGGGCAGAACGGGATCAGCGGAAAGCGACTCCGGTTGGTCGAGGACGCGAAGCCCACTGGCGTTGTATACCCAAACTCTCTTCGTCCCGGGAACGGCAAGCGCAGCCGGTCATGTGGTTTCTAAAAGACTTATAAATATGGTCGCTACGGACAAAGTGTAACGTTTCTTTACACTTTTAGCAAAAACGGTGTCAAACAGTCGTTTGAATTGCGATCAAAGGGTTAGGAATCGTTACGGTTGCTGCTCCTGGGCTGGTTCATTGATTTAGTGACCCAAGGAGTCAACAGGCCAGTGGCTGGACTTGCGGGTAAGCAACGGCATTGTACTGTAAAGCGAATCCGTGGCCGCCTCTCGGGCTGATCGAAGTAGTAGGCTGCCACCGCTTCCTTCACATTCTGGCGTAGTTCTTCCCAGTCGTTGGCTTGGGTGAAGATGCTCTCCGTGAGGCACTCCGCCACGAAGCCGCCGTCGCTCTCTTGAGTAACTTCCAAAACGAGCTCATCCATAACGCTGAGCTTAAGCCAGGCGCAGTTCCACAACAAGGATTAGAGGGTGCTCGTGTCACTTGAACGCCCCGAACGCCGTCATTCTCGCGAAAAGGGGGAATCTATTGCAGAAGTCCTGAGAAAGAAAAAGAAGGTACCAGAAGGTGGATTCCCGCCTTCGCGGGAATGACGGCGCCTCGGAAGGTTCCGCCCAGCAAATAACACCAGTACCGAGCATCTGGCTCCATGTGATCGAGCCCTCACTCCTGCGTTTCGCTTCTGTTAACCAAATCCCCTAGCCCGCGTTATATCGGCTGACAGTTCAAATTATCCAGAGCTTGCTGCCAACGCTAGCGGCCGGAAAAGTGGAGAAACAAGATGACTCAGATGCTAGAGATGAGAGACGAAAGAACGAGACAAGAGGCAAGAGGCAAGAGCCAGGAGGCAATGGGCAAAAGGCAAGAGGCAGCAGGCAAGAGCCAAGAGGCAAGGGGCAAGAGGCAGGTGGGGAACACGATTGCCTCTTGGCCATTGCCTCTTGGCTCTCTCTGTTCGTGGCTATTGCCCATTGCCTCTCTTTGCGTGCTGTTCGCCGCCAGCCCACGAACCGGCCTGGCGTTTCAGAAACCAACTGCTGCTGCGACCGCGAATGCACCAACCACCGAGCCGACCGCAGAGCAGCTTGACCAGTCGCGGGGCGCACTGGATCGCTTTCTGGACTCCCATCCGGAAATTCAGCGGGATGTCATCGGTGATCCGAACAGAATCATTAGCGATCCGAATTTCATGCATGACCACCCTGCCCTTCAGGCTTTCCTCGACACGCATCCTTTGGTGAAGGCTGACCCGCGCGCCTTCGTCAGTCCCGAGCTGTGGAGGTTTGAGAACCGCCGCTCAGACACTGAAGAGCTGCTGGGCTGGTTCATCCCCTTCTCGGTGTTCATCTGCTGCCTTCTCGCCGTGCTCTGGGTGTTGCGGCTGGTGCTCGAGAATCGCCGCTGGAACAAGAGCTTCAAGATTCACGAGGAAGTGCACACCAAACTGATTGAGAAGTTTGCTTCCGGCCAGGACCTCACGGCTTACATGGGCTCTGATGCCGGCCGGCGGTTGCTGGAGTGGACTCCGCCTTCCATCGATACCGGCTCGCGGGGCATGCCGGGCGCTGCCAGCCGCATTCTGTGGTCAATTCAGGCGGGACTCGTCCTGGGCTTGGTTGGGATTGGGCTGCTTCTCATCCGCGACCGCGTCACCGACGCGGTTGAGCCGCTGCTGGTGTTCGGAACGCTCGGTGCGACCATCGGCGCGGGATTTATCATCTCGGCCTTCGTTTCCTACGCGCTCTCGAAGCACCTCGGACTGATGGGTGCTGGAGTCCAGAGCGAGCCGAGACCGAGAATTGATTCATTGACCCACTGATTCAATGAGTCCAATGCGCCATTGGTCGTGGGTCACTTTGAATTCTCTCCAGCATTTCGTTGCCGGTCATTCCCGCCTTCGCGGGAATGGCCGGGGGAACATGCCGAGAGAGAATCGAGACTGACCCGCTACCGCGCATTGAGTCAATGGGTCGATGAGTCAATTTAATGGCAGAATATGAGTATGTCCATCCGGGAAATCACCGTGACAGAGCTGGAAGGTTCGAAGGTCGGGGCGGAGGCGGCTGAGCAGACTTTCCACATGGATGAGCAGACTTTTCGCGTCTTCTATGAAAAAACCGCCCGCCCGCTGTGGTCGTACCTTTCCCGAATTTCCGGAAACCCCGCGGTGGCGGATGATCTGGTACAGGAGAGCTACTACCGCTTTCTTCGCGCCGATCTGAAGTCGAGCGACGCCGCCTACCAAAAGAATTATCTCTTTCGCATCGCCACCAATCTGGCGCGCGACCACTGGCGGAGCCTGCCCCGCAGGGAGCGGCTGGAGGCCCAGATGGAGGGCGGGCTGGAGGCGGTCGTTGAGTCGGCCCGCACCGACGACCGCACCGCCGAACGCGTGCAACAACGTTCGGATCTGGGGCGGGCTCTGGCGCAGCTCAAACCACGCGAACGCGAGCTGCTGTGGTTGGCCTATGTGGAAGGTTCGAGTCACAAAGAGATTGCCGAAGTGGTAGGCTTAAGGAGTGGGAGCATCCGCCTGCTATTGTTTCGCGCCCGGCGCAAACTGGCGGACGTGCTGCGCAAGGCCGGGGCGCCAACTTGAGTGCCGGCGAAAGCGTTTCGGGCGAGTGGAAGGGCGGGGCTTTCAGAGCGCGTGTGAAGACTCATGGATTCCCGCTCCCCGTTTTCACGAGGACAAGCTTCGCGGGAATGACGAGGTGGGAGTAAAGCCCGTAGGTCCAGCGATGTCACCCCCGCGTAGGCGGGGGTCCACGCCGGGCAGTGAGCAAGGTTATGAAGCTTGAACAGTGTGATCGGGAACAAGCGGTGCTGGATGCCTTGACCTCCGGACGGTGGGCCACGCCCTGGGGTGAAGAGATCCGGCAGCACGCCGCCTCGTGCGCCGTATGCTCGGAGGTGGTGCTGGTGGCGCAAGCCTTGCGCCGCGAGGAGCACTCGGCTGAGGCTCGGCTGCCAAGCGCGGGTCTGGTGTGGTGGAAGGCGCAGTTGGCGGCGCGGCGGGCCGCAGAGCAAAGGGCAGCACAGCCTATCGCGCTGGTGGAACGGGTGGCGCAGGCGGTGGGCGCGCTGAGCGCCTTCGGGATCGCCGTCTGGCAATGGCCACGGATTGCGGGTTGGCTGGGCGGGGCCAAGCTGGCGGCCCGTGCGCCGGGGAGCTCTACGGCCGCAAAGGCGGCAGCGGGCGCCGCGGGTTCGGCAGACGCCGTGGGGGATTGGACGCACCCGTTTCTGCAGGGTCTCAGTCAGGTGTTCAGCCAGCCTTCCGGTTATCTTGTGCTGGTGAGCGCCGCAGCCTGCCTCATGGTGATCGCGTTCGCCGCCTACGTGGTGTGGCGGGAGGAATAGGTTTCAGGTGTTAGCTCGCGTCGATGTTGTGCCGTGTCGTTTGCAGCCAGTGGCGGGCTCAGCCGCCAGGGGTGTCCAATACGCCCCTTCCTCACAAAATTTTTGTAAAATTTTTTGCCCTACCCTGGAATGTTATT
>JASHYZ010000271.1 GCA_030042795.1 Terriglobia bacterium
ATCTCGCTCTGAAACTAAAGGAACTACGAGATTCCTCGTCGCCAGCGGCTCCTCGGAATGACAGTCGGGACGGGTTTTTCAACAACCTGCTAGAGCTATTTGTTTGGGGTCCTGTAGTGCTGTGTTCTCTGTGGCCAAAAGCCTTCAACGCTGAAGCCACAGAGCCTCTGTGAACTCCGCGTTAGAGGCTTCTAGGCACAGAGGGCGCCGAGGCCTTCGGTTTGGTTGCGGCCCAAGGCCGCGTCGTGTTAGAACACTCTGATTGCGGTCACCGTGCAAAAGAACAGAACCATCGCGAGGGCTGCCGCCACGCCGAACGGCACCTTCAAGAGTTTGGGATTGTCCAGGGTGATGCCCTCCGCGGAGCTGATGTGAAAGGTAGAGTAAGCAACGATCAAAATCCAAAGATTCATCAATGTTTCGCGCACGCGCCTTTTGCGGATCAATTCGGCAATAGCCATGACGCCTGAAATGAAAACCGTGCCCAAGAGAACCACAATGACTCTTTGTGGCCCCAGAAAGGCCCCCAAAGATCCCATGAGTTTCCAATCACCAGCTCCCAAGCCCCGAGCCATCACGAAGGGCAACAAGACGCCCAGCGCAAGCCCCGCTCCTTCCAGAGCGGCTTTGGCTCCTGGCCAACCCCAGCCCAAGGTATTTACCGTCAACCCTACGAGCAGGGCGGGAATGGTTAGCCAGTTGGGAATGCGCCGCGAGCGCCAGTCGAGCCATCCAGCCCAGCACGCTAGGCCCAGCGCGCCGGTCGACGCTGCTATTTCCAGACTCGTGGCGGCTTCCATTTGTCCTTGAAACTCTTTTCTACGCGCACACGAGTTAAACCCTGCCCTTCGGGTTGGAACCTTGGTGGTCGACAAAATTCCATGCGGGTGGTTGCTGCGCTTCTCAACAGCCCCTACTCTGGCTCAATACCCAGGCCGCAGAGCTGTTGAACGCCGTGCCGAGACCACTCGCAAGCTCACTGATCGAAACCATCTCACCGGCGGCTCGCGAGACGAGCTCCGTCGCCAGCCGGAAGGGGCAGCAGCGTCTGTTGAGAAGCACGTGGCTTGCCTCATCCCCGACCAGAGTGAAAATCTGACGATTAGCTGGTGGCAGTTAGTTGAGTTGAGGCGCTGCCAAAAACCGTGCTGATGGCGCTCGCCAGTTTTTGCATTGACGCAATAGCTGCCAGTGCCACGAGAACCAGCAGTAAGCCGTATTCCGTAAGGTCTTGGCCTTCCTCTTCGTGCCACAAACGTTTGATAAGATTTTTCATCGGTTTCCTTCCCCCCTATTGATCTACGGGCGCGCCGCGCCACGTTACAGCTTCGTGTCAATTTAGGCAGGTGATCTGCCAAACAAGTCGAGCCGCGCAGGCTTCATGTTTAAGCATGAGAGCGAATGAGTTAGGCAAACGAGTCGTCAGAGTTGTGCGGTTGGTATATACCCGGCGCCGGGTCGGGCGTCACCTTTTGTAGACGGGTTAGCTGCTGGCGGCTAGCCCGCCGATGACTGGCTTAGATCTTAAGGGGATAGATCGTTCACACCCGCCCAGCCTGCGTGAAGCGCGCGGTGTGACCTTGGGGGAGCCCGCAGTTTGAAATTTTCGCGTCAAAGCACTAAAACTCGGCTTAAATAGCTGAAAACAAAGCTAAAAGCATCCCCGAGTTCGTATCCCTCGAAAGTTCTCAAAATTGACGCCTTTTTCTTGGTAAGTCACTATATTTAAATGAGATACCGTCTGCGAGTTCGTTTTGAGTCTTCTCTCCCAACAAGCGAGCATTCAACTACGTGCTCTGGATCAGGGTAGCGCCGGCCTGCAAGGGCATCTGCCGAAATCAGCTTGCTGTCCATTCCTCGGACAGCCCGCCACCTCGCCTAGTGCTAGAGACGGCTAAAGAGTCTGTGTGAGAACTCGCGTGTCTGTCCGAGGTCTACCCCACTTCTGCGGGGAGCCACATCCTTGTAAACCCGTGGATTCCTGCTTTCGCGGGAATGGCCAAATCCGAACAGGTAAGTTCACACAGACTCTAAAGCCCAAAGCTATGTTAATATTACAGTTATGACTGTATCGTCAATATTCCACCGCTAATCGGATACCTGGTAAGATAAACGCGCTGCCATAAACTCAAATTGCACCACTACCTTGTTTAATTTTTACTGGTCTTCCGCGAGTCAGGCTCTCTTGGCTGTTCGCGTGCACTCATTCGTTCCGATCACATGCTATGGATTGAGTCGGGCTTGGTTCTTGTGGCCCTCAGCGCAGCTTTCCTGTTCCCGACCGCCGGAACGCGGGCGTTTGAGGGGTGCGAACGCCGCTTTCGTTCACTCGCTGAGCGCCGGCATCTGGCGGTGGTGTTGTGCGGCGTTGCGGCCTTGGCAGCACGCGCCGCTGTTCTGCCTGTCAGGCCGATTCCCACCCCTGGAGTCTGCGATGAGTACGGCTACCTGCTGATGGCGGATACGTTTGCCCACGGCAGGCTGACGAACCCGACCCATCCCATGTGGGTATTCTTCGAGAGCTTCCACATCATCCAGCGGCCAACCTACACGGGGATGTACTACCCGGCTCAAGGGTTGATTATGGCGCTCGGCCAAGTGATTGCCGGGCATCCTTTCTGGGGCGTGTGGCTAAGCGCGGGACTCATGTGCGCTGCTCTTTGCTGGATGTTGCAGGGCTGGCTGCCTCCCGCCTGGGCGCTACTAGGAGGCCTGCTGGCGGTGATTCGGTTGTGCACCTTCAGCTACTGGGCGGATAGCTATTGGGGAGGCGCCATAGCGGCCACCGGCGGAGCCCTCGTGCTTGGAGCGTTACCGCGAATCAAACGCCATCAACGCGTGCGCGACGCTTTGTGGATGGGACTGGGCCTGACCCTCATCGCTAACAGCCGTCCTTATGAAGGCGTGTTCTTCAGTGTGCCCGTGGCGGCTGCACTGCTGGCGTGGATGCTGAAAGGTGCGTCTACTTCCTTCGGTGTCACCCCGATTCCATCCAGCGATTCAAAAAGGGTGGAGCTTCCAAGTCTGCGTGAAACCTCTTCTTTGCCGCCCGCTGGGCAATGGCCCCCTGATTCCGCGGGGGTGACGTCGTTCGATTTACGAGGGCTACTCCGGCGCAGTAGTCATTCCCGGGCAAGACGTCGTCATTCCCGCGAAAGCGGGAATCCACGAACCTCGACAGAAGCCGCGCCCTTTTCCAATCCTGGCCAGAAGCACCGGCGTATCATGCGGCGTGTCGTAACTCCGATTCTCCTCGTCATGGCGGCGACCGCATGCGCCATGGCTTACTATTTTTGGCGCACCACCGGCAGCCCCTTCAACACGCCGTATTTGGTGAACTTCCACACCTACAGTCCGGTGCCCTATTTCCCCTGGCAGTCGCTGAAACCCGTGCCGGTGTATCACCATGCGGTGATGAAGGACTTCTATATGGAGGTCTTGCTAGACCGGTACCAGATGTCACAGTCGCCCGCCGGCCTTATCACCATCGCGCTCGTTGTCTTGCTTGAGATTTGGACGTTCTATTTGGCTCCGGTCTTCACTCTTCCACTCGTTGCCGCGGCGGCTACAGTTGTCTTGCCCTATGGATTCTCATGGCGGGCCCTCGGTCCAACCGTACGTTTTCACCTACTGGTTTGCGGCACGGTGATCGCGGGGTCCATGCTGGTGCTATGGTTCGCTCCACACTACGCGGCAGCGATGACAGCTTCCATCTATGTCATAGTCCTGTGCGCCATGCGCCGCACGCGGACTCTGGTGTGGCGCGGCAGGCCGGTGGGCGTCTTTCTAACCAGCGCTGTGCCTCTCGTCTGCGTTGTCCTCGTTCTGCTGCGAGCAGCCGCGGTTCCGCTCCACTTGCCGGCGCCTTCTCAGTGGCCTGTGGCGGGCCCACCAACGTGGGACGGGCTTGGGCCGCCCAACCTCGCGCGGGCGAAAGCCCTGGCCGAACTGGAGCGCGTTCCCGGCCGCCATCTCGTGATCGTTCGTTACAAGCCTGGCCACGCACCGTATAAGGAATGGGTTTACAACCGAGCCGACATCGATGGGGCAAAGGTGGTTTGGGCGCACGACATGGGGCCGGCGCGGGACGCCGAGCTGATCAAGTATTTCAAGGACCGGCGTGTTTGGCTGGCTGAACCGGATGACATCCTGCCGAGGCTGTCGCCGTATCCTGTCACGGACCGCTGAGAAGCGTTGGCTTATATCGGATAAGGCTCTTCTTCGCGTTCCTCCGCGTCGCCCTAAGTGCGAAGCGAACAAAACTGCGCCATCAGGCGTAAAGCGAGAGAGCCGACTCGCTCACCGGTAGTAGTGAAACTTCCGGCGAAGCCAATAGTATTCGTTCACCGGCTCGTCGTCGTCGAGTGCCGGCGCTTTCGGGTCCTCGGCGATGATGCTACGGAGCGATCTTTCACCCGCGAGAACCCTATCAAATTGTCCCTCCGCTGTTGATTCGGGCCCCCACTCGACAAGATCCTTGGCCGCGGCAGGCGGGAGGCGGGATGCAAGTATCTCACCGGAAGTGGGTGGCAGGGGCTCCTGACTGGCCAAAAAGTGAATGCCCCAGCCGTAAACGGAGGCGAAAGCTCGAACAAAAGGGAATGACTGGCTGAGCGCTTGAGCAATTGACGAGCTGGTGGCGGCATCGCCCTGATTTTCCGGATACCACAGTTGCAAAATACCTCCCGGGCGCAGGTGCTGTTTGACAATCGCGAGGAACTCCCGGGAATAGAGCAAACTGGAACCCGGCGCCGCCGCCGGAGGGGGAGGATCCACCGTGATGACGTCGTATTCCGCGACGGAGCGATCAAGAAAGCGGCGGCCATCGTCGATCACGATATGCGCCCCCGGTGACGCGAGCACTTGCTGGGCGTCGCTGTGAAAGTAACCAAACAACGCAGGAACACTGGGTACCAGGTCGACGGCCGTAACAGGGATTCCCCAGGAGAGCATCGAGCGGAAGGTAGTTCCCATCCCGAAACAGATCACCAGGCCGTCGCGGGGCGGCCGGCGCATCGAGGCGAGCGGCAGGTGGGCCATGAACTTGGTGATAGGCGTCACGTTCGTCACACCAAATCCGTTCACCAGAAGCTGCTTGTGGAATCCCTCACCGGTGGCCACCACGGTAGCAGCGTAGTCCCGCCGCACCACCCGCCCTGGGAATTCAGTTTCGTAGTCGCGTGGCAGAACGATGAGCAGCAGCGCCGGCGCCAGCATCCCCATATAGCGGAGCCGCGGGTTGAGCCGCAGCCGCAATCGAGCAGGTGGCGATGCGCGTCCCGGGCGCGCTGTGATTGCGCCCAGGCTGAGTAAGGGAACCGCCAGCGCCACCAGGGCCCAATGTTCGCTCAGGCGGGGCAGCAGGACGAATCCGGCAACGAGAGGCCCCACAATGCAGCCGGCCACGTTAACCGCGTAAGCTTTCCCGGCGCGGTCCGGGTTGCCGGACGACCAGTAATCAACCAGCAGTGGTGTTAAGAAGCCTACGGCGGCGCAAAAGGGCCCGATTCCTGCGGCAGTTCGTAACAAGCCAATCTCGAAGGCGCGCCTTCCGGAAGTATGGGACCAGATCGGATCGGCGGCGGCGAGGGGAAGCAAACTCAAGACTCCCAGCAGAGCCCACACCGGCGCGCTCTCCTGGCAAGTGTGCGAACAGACCCATGACCGGTATTGACGCGACCCCCAGAACGTGGCCAGGAGATAAAAGGCAAGAATGGTAGCGAACGCATAGACGACATTCCCGAGGTAAGGAGCGAACTGACGAATCCATATCACTTCCATCCCCATGCTCACGATGCCGGTGGCGAGCAGCATCCAGAGGGCGCTGGCCGGAGGAAGGCCATAGAGGCGTTCGCGCGCTTCGCACCTGGGGGCCCGTGTGGCCGCCGGGCGTGAACCCCACGGACGGCCCGCGAGCGCGAAGGCAGAGCACGCCACCAGGCCATTCAAGAGACTCGTGATTCGCAGGGTTCCTTGGAAGCCGGCCAACTCGATCAGGAAGAACGCCGAAGCAAGGGTACCGAGTAGCGCCCCGAGGACGTTGGCGACATACAGATAGCTGAAGGACCGTTCGCCTTCATCACCCCAGGCCGGCCGAATGACGGCCATCAGCAAGGGAAAGGTCGCTCCCATGAAGGCGCACCAGGGAACCAGGATGAAGGCTACCCACAGTCCGGATGCCAGGTAATAGGGCAACGACTGCCAGGCCAAGGCGTTGCCGGTTCTCAATAACAGGTTGTGGCCCCATCTCAGTTGATAAGGCACCAGGAGGGCCGAGGCGCCCACGAGAATCTCAGCGAGGGCGTAAAAGCGGAGGCAGGATGATGCTGCGCCCTCTAACAGCCGGCGCGCAAGAATGCCGGCGCCCCAAGAACCCAGCCCCAGGCCCGCCATGAACATTGAGAGGACAATGGAGACCATGGCGGTGGTAACGCCGAATTCTGCCATCGCGAGGCGAATCCAGACAATTTCGTAGACCAAGCTGCAGAAGCCGGATATCAAGAAGAAACTGAAGTACCATCGCAACCTCGGCAATAGAATCTCCTGGCCGCCGCGTCCGGCACGCCGCGTCAGTTATGGCACGGAGGATGCCACGTAAGGCGAAAAGTTGGGCGGTTGGCCATCGGGCTCCACCAACCACGCACGCCGGTGCTTAAAGTAGTCGAGGATCTCCTGGTTCTGCACCGGGCCCATATCGCGCGCCCAAATGACCTTTGCCCCATCCATATCCGCCCTATTGTAAACCCAGTCGTACTTTGACTTGGACGGGCGAGCGTACCGCACGATGGCGAGCTGCTCACCGGGCTGCGATTCGAGTTCAGCCTCGATGCGCGCCCGGTCCGTTTGCACTCGCGTGGAATTGTACCAGGTTGGCGGCCAACTTGGTGTAAGCGGCAGATGGAGAAGGCCGGCGCCGACGCGAAGCGCCAGCAACAGCAGACAGCTTATGGGAATCGCACACACTAGAAACTGCCCCGAGCGCCGGCCGTGCCATTGCCACCTCCGAAGGCGGCGCATGGCAAGGAGGACACACGCGAGCAGAAGAGATGTCATGGGCGCCGCGTAATGCGGGAAAAAAAACACTTCTACGGCTAGACCCGCGAGCGAGACCACAACAGCCGCCAGAAGGAATTGCGTGTCGCGACTGATCTTGCTCCACGAAAAGCCCATCGGCAGAGTCGCGATCACCAGCACGAACGGCAGCGTCAGCAGCGGGCCGAAGTAAAACATCCAAAGGTCAGCAAACTTGGCGGCAATCACCGCAGCCATGCCGGTGAGCGAGCGTGTCTGCTTGTAAAAGTCGAGCTCGTTGTGGTTGTAGAAGTCGCGCATGGACGC
>JASHYZ010000272.1 GCA_030042795.1 Terriglobia bacterium
CCGCCCCACCAGAGTGATGTCGTAAGTTTGCCACACGTTCGGTGTGCGCGGCACGGCAGGCTCCGGCGTCAGGAATCCGTAAACCGCACCCATGCGTTGGTCGGGAGGTTCCGAGGCCGAGTCCGTTTCGATCTGCACCTCGTAGCGCCCTCGCAGATAAACGCCGCTATTGGCCATGGGCCCGCAGTTGAATTCAACGTGCAGCTTGAAATCCCTGAACTGGGAGGTGGAGATGATCTCGGAGCCGCCTCCATTCTTCACCAGCGTGCCGCCCTCGACGCTCCAAATCCCTGCATGACTCGGATCGGCGAACTTCCAGCCGGAAAGGTCCTTGCCGTCGAACAAGCGGACGGGTTTGCCCCATTTCGGGGCGTTCTTCCGTTCAAGCGCGGGCGCTCTCTGGCCGGTCCACTGCCAGGAGACGCCCTTGGGACTTGTAGCGGTGCCCGCGAGCTGACCCCCGGCCAGCTCCCCCTTCATCAGCGTGCCCTCGTCGAAACCTGCGTCGGGGGGAGCCGTGAACTCGATTTCCCCGTCCTGGAATCGGACCTCGCCCGTGGGAGTCGCGTGACCCCAAAACCCAGTCATCAGACCTACCACCTCGCCGTGCCGCTCAGTCAACTCAATCCAGGAAGGGCGCTCTTCAGACGGCGTTTGTACGGTCAGATCCCAGCGGCCTAGGTACAGCCTGATCGAGCCGGACGCATTGGAAGACGCCGAGGCTTGAGCGGCCGCTCTTCCGGCACCCACACAAAGGGCCGCCAATGCTGCAAAACAGAGCACAAAACGCAGCTTCGTCTGCTCCATCATGTCCACCTCCTTAACCCAAATAAGACGCAACCGGTGCAATAAAGAACCACGGATGCTGAGCGCCTCCCACGTAGCTGTTGTACAACAGGCCCTATACGCTGCTTGTCGCTTGATCGAAACGCGATCAAAGCTCGATTTTCGAAAATGAATAACTTCCAATCGCCAGCAGTACCGCCGCCACCCCGCCGAGCACCGCAAAATCTACGAGCAGGCCAAAATGCGAGAGTCCTATGAAGCTGCCGCGCAGCCCGTCAATGCCGTAGGAGAGCGGGTTGACGTTGGTCGCAACCTTCAGCGCCGTGGGGAGATGCTCAAGAGGAAACAGCGCTCCGGAAAAAAAGAAGATGGGCAGCACCAGGAAGTTCATGATGAGTTGAAAGCCTTGCATGTCCTGTAGACGCGAGCCAATGGCAGTGCCAAGACCGGCGAAACACAGGGCAATCAGCGCCATGTAACAAAACGCCCGAGGCAATGATGTGATCCCGGCAGGCCGGAAGCCGGCTACCAGACACAGCACGATCATCAGGATTCCCTGAATAAGCGCCACCGTGACTCCGCCCAAGGTCTTGCCTAGCACGATGGTCATGCGCGGCACCGGCGCTACGAGCGTCTCTTTGAGGAAGCCAAACTGCCGGTCCCAAAGCAACCCGATTCCCGAAAAAATCGAGGTAAACAGCACCATCATGCCGATAACGCCCGGAGCTACAAACTGGAGATAGCTTCCGTTCCCTGCCCTTTGGAACACGGGTCCCAGGCCGAAGCCAAGAGCGACCAGGTAGAGCAGTGGCTGACCAAGCGATGCTACGACTTGGGCGCGGGAACGCAGGTAACGCTTCACCTCGCGGAGCCAGAGAATATACACGGCGCCCATTGCTTATCGCCTCCACATTTTGACGAATTGCCGCATCTGGTCGGCGGAAGTGGCGGCCTCGTCGCGAATCGATGACCCGGTGAGCGCCAGGAAGGCATGCTCCAGCGAGTCGGTGTTGGTTTGTTCCTTGAGTTCGGCCGGGGAACCCTGTGCTACGATCCGGCCGTGATCGATCACCGCAATGCGCTGCGCCACGCGATCCGCTTCATCCATGTAGTGGGTGGTTAGAAACACTGTCGTGCCCTCAGTGGCATTCAGCCGCTTGACGTGAGTCCAGAGTTGATTGCGGCTCTGCGGGTCAAGCCCAAGCGTGGGCTCGTCCAGAAAGAGTATCTTGGGTGTGTGCAGGAAGCCCCGGGCGATCTCCAGGCGCCGCTTCATGCCGCCCGAAAACTTCTTCACCGGCTCGTTGCGCTTCTCCCAAAGCTCGAAGAGTTTCAGCAGCTCCTCGGTGCGCTCCACGCGAGTCTTGTGGGGCACGTGGTAGAGCACGCCATGAATCTCCATGTTTTCGTAAGCGGTCATCTCCCATTCCAAACTCGGATCTTGAAAAACGATTCCGAACCGCCGACGCGCCTCGTGCTGCTTACGCTGCGGGTCGAGTCCGTCAATCTCAACGCTGCCGCCCGTGGGCTTCATCAGCGTGGTCAGCATTTTGATGGTGGTGGTTTTGCCGGCGCCATTTGGCCCCAAGAACGCGAAAATCTCCCCCTGGTGCACCTCAAAGGAAATGTCGTTCACGGCCGCGAACTCGCCAAACTTCTTCACCAGGTTTTGCACTCGGATCATGAATCTTCTGAGACCCCCAAAATAATACGAGACGGACCAACTCAGTTTATCAGAACTGGCAGTGCCCGCCGAGCTGACCAACCCCACTTCAGCGGCTTCGGAATCCGTGCACAGGGAGCCTTAGGATTGGTGCTTGGGACGCGATTAGACGGCCGATGGCGGGGGCACAGTTGACCGGTACCTATTTTCCAAGGT
>JASHYZ010000029.1 GCA_030042795.1 Terriglobia bacterium
GCCTGTCATCCTCGCTTTGTGTTTGCGAAACATGATGTGACTCAGCCCATCGACCTACCGGCGCTTCTCGGCCGGGCGAACGGGAACTTCACAGCCGGGATCCACCTGGACTATGTATTGCACTTGGCTTCACCAGCAAGTCCTCGCGATTATGCGCGCCATCCCATTCACACCCTGAAGGTGGGCGGGCTCGGAACGTACCACGCACTCGGTGTGGCCAAAGCTTTCCAGAGCGTGTTCCTGTTGGCGTCAACCTCTGAAGTGTACGGCGACCCTGAGATCAACCCGCAAGTGGAGACCTACTGGGGACACGTGAACCCGATTGGGCCACGGAGTTGCTATGATGAGGCCAAGCGGTTTGCCGAGGCTATTACCATGGCCTACCAGCGGGAGCACGGCGTGCGGGTGCGAATCGCGAGAATCTTCAATACCTACGGCGAACGCATGCGCCTCAATGACGGACGCGTGTTGCCCAATTTCATTCCCCAGGCGCTTCAGGGACGTCCGTTGACCGTGTACGGTGACGGAAGCCAGACCCGGAGCTGTTGCTACGTCTCCGACCTCGTGGACGGCCTTTACAGGCTGTTAATGTCAGACCAGGTTGGCCCCATTAACCTCGGTAATCCTGAGGAAATCTCGATGCTGGAGCTGGCGCGCAAGGTTATTGAGGAAACTGGCAGCCCGAGCAAGATTGTGTTTGAGCCCTTGCCCGTGGACGATCCGACGCGCCGAAGGCCGGATATTTCCAAAGCCGAGAGCTTGTTGGGCTGGCAACCTCAAGTGGGATTGACCGAGGGTCTGGCCAGGGCGATACGTTATTTCAAAATAACATTGCAGGAAGCGGAGGCCCAGTTGGTATAAGATTGCGGAGGAACGCGAGCCGCGGCTCGCTTCCCTGTGGAATCAATCGAGGAACCAAAGAGCGGCCGCTGGTCCCAGATGAAGTCGATTAGAAGCAGCCAGTTGCGGGCTGGTGAGGCGTTGTGAAACGGTTCTTCGACAGGGGCCACTAAACAGCTTGTGCCGTGCTGCCGGAGCAGGGCGCACCTTCCAGGCGTTTAGCGGGCCCGAGAAGCGTCAGCCGGCGAGAGCTTAGGGCCTTGAGAATGAAGGGGGGTTCTTTGAGCGTGAGCAATCCCCGCCGTCAGGCACTCCTGACTGCGTTTAAGCTTTTCGACGTCGTCCTGATGGTCTTTGCCTTCGCATTGGCCACCGTGCCGGTGCTGTACGAAGCGGATGTAGCATCCTTCGCTCAATTTCTTGAGATGCGCATCCGAATCAATGACTTCTTGATTTTTACGGGCCTGCTTGCGGTCTGGCACTTCGTCTTTACTTCCTTCGGACTCTACCATTCCCACCGCCTTGGGCGCCCACGCGCCGAAATGGCGAGTGTCATCAAAGCCGTCACCCTGAGTACTTTCATCGTGTTTGTGGCCGCGCTATTCCTTCACATCAGCATGGTAACGCCCGTTTTCCTGGCTGTGTTCTGGGCTATCGGCTCGGGCTTGGTGGTGATGAGCCGGCTCGTACTGCGGTACCTGCTGAAGAAGCTGCGTCTGCGCGGCCGCAATCTGAGATTCGTGCTGATTGCGGGAACGAATGCCCGAGCGGTGGAGCTTGCCCGGCAAATTGAAACCACGCCCGAACTCGGCTACCGCATCATCGGCTTTGCGGACGAAGATTGGCCCGGAATGGAGCCGTTCCGCAGATCTGGTTACAAGCTCGTATGTGGTCTTGATGGCTTCCCGAGCTTCCTCCGTAACAGCGTCGTGGACGAAGTCGTTATGGCATTGCCCATCCGGTCGTATTACTTCCACGCCTCCCGGATCGCTGCAATTTGCGAGGAGCAGGGCATCACCATGCGGTTTCCCTCGGGCATCTTCAATCTTAAGCTCGCCCGCTCCAGGGCCGAAGATTTTGAAGGCCACGCTCTGATTACCCTTTATACGGGAGCGCCTGACGGGTGGTCAGTGGCGGTAAAGAGGCTATTTGACTTCGCGCTCTCTCTCGCCGCACTGGTGGCGTTGGCCCCGTTATTCCTGATCGTGGGTCTGCTCATCAAGCTTACCGATCATGGCCCGGTGTTCTTTGTGCAGAAACGCATGGGACTGGGCAAGCGGCGCTTTTCGCTCTACAAGTTCCGCACTATGGTCCAGGACGCGGAGGCGAGATTGAAGGAGATCGAACATCTCAACGAAGTCAGTGGGCCGGTTTTTAAGATCAAGCACGATCCTCGCATTACCACCGTAGGCAAGTTCTTGCGAAAGACCAGCATCGATGAGCTTCCTCAGCTTATCAACGTGTTTAGGGGAGAAATGAGTCTGGTGGGTCCGCGCCCTCTGCCGGTGCGTGATTATGAGGGTTTCGATCAAGATTGGCAACGGCGGCGCTTCAGCGTGCGCCCGGGTATTACCTGCCTATGGCAGGTGAACGGGCGTAGTTCCATCCCATTTGAGAGGTGGATGGAACTAGATATGGAATACATTGATAAGTGGTCTCTATGGCTCGACTTGAAGATACTTGCCCAAACCATTCCGGCAGTTCTGCGTGGTTCAGGCGCTGCTTGAAATACCTCCAGTCCCCCCCCCGGCTGACGAGCCATTGGACTAAGGCGCCGCAGAGTTGCGCTGAGCCGGGTACGCTGTTGCATAGACAGGTAACCGGCTAGTAAGACCGCGAGGACTTTTTTATACTGGATGTCTTTTCGGCGCGCTTGACTGGTTCTCCCGCCGCCCCAAAGGCTTGGCATCCGTTGGTGCCGCCAAGCGCTGGCCGCCACAGGTTTGCCCTGGAGTCCAGAAGAATGCTTGTTTTCAAGAGATTTCGTCACAAGGCAGCGCGAACCCGTCTTCGGGTACCCCTGATCTGGCTCCGAAACCGCGGTCTTGACCGCAACGACGTGTTCATCGCTTCCTATCCCAGGGGTGGCAGCACGTGGACGCGATTCGTCCTCTACGAGATTTTGGCGGGCCAGCCTTCGAGTTTTGACAACGTAAACCGGGGCATTCCGGAGATCGGAATCCACTGGAGCGCCAAACCTCTGTTACCCGGAGAAGGCCGGCTCATTAAGACTCATGAATCCTATCGTAAGGAATACCGAAGGGCTGTTTATTTAGCGCGGGACATGCGCGACGTCATCTTTTCCCAATACTCCCGAGAAAAAGAACTCGGAATTCTCTACGACGATTTTGACAATTATCTTTCTAAGTTCTTGCAGGGGAAGATCAGCGGATTTGGCGCTTGGCAGCATCACATCCAATCGTGGGTTGAGTCGCCCCTTTCGCGTACCGGCAACTTGCTTGTGCTTCGGTTTGAGGACCTGAGACAAGATATGGAATCCTCAGTGAACCGGATGCTCGATTTCCTGGGTGTTCGAGCGGAGCCTGAAGTGGTCCGGGCGGCTATCGCCAACAATACGATTGAGAAGATGCGTGACAAGGAGAAACAGTCGTTAACTCTTCATCAGGCGAAGAATGGTGAGGAAGGCCGCTTCGTCCGCAAGGGCGCCGTTGGCGGGTGGCGCGAAAAGCTTACTGACGAGCATCTGCGTCTGATCGATACTTATGCCGGCGACGCCTTCCGCCGTATGGGGTACCCGCTGGCAGCATCTGTGGCAACGGCTCGCGCTCAGGCGCTTGTTCGCCCCATGGCGGGCTGAGGCCGGAATTGTTTTACCGTTTTCGGAGAGGTCGGTTTGAGCCGTAGTTCCAAGCAAACCGGGACCGCTGAATTTTCCTGGGAGCCTGCTGTAGTGAGTGGCCACGCGCGCGTTCTCGCGCCGCCGGGCCTGTTCAGGAAGCTTTGGCGATCGCTTGGGGGATTGGTCGCACTGCTGGCAAGCTGGTGGCGTTATTGAAACTATACAGAGCGCATTAAGTCGTGACACATGGTGCAGCCTATAAGGGCACGGCTTCAGCCGTACCCTTGTATGCTGCACACGACTTAATGCGTTCCGTATAGCAAGGGATATTTCTTAGGCGAAAACCAGTAAGCTGCTTGGAATCAATGGTGTGTGGAATTCTCACACAGCCACGCCTCGGCCGGTAAGTTGGCTGCAAGGTCAATCTTTCTGTTGACGGCGGGAAACCACAAGGAAGCACCCAGCTCGCATGCCGCTGCTCCGTCAATTGCGCCGCAAGGCCTCTCGATCGCGTCTACGTGTGCCCGTGGTCTGGCTGCGGCATCGAGGTTTGTCGCCGCGGGATGTCTTTGTAGCGTCGTATCCTCGGTCGGGAAGCACGTGGCTCCGGTTTCTGCTTGTTGAGCTCTTAACACATGACACAGCCGGGTTCGACCGTGTGAACTACTTGATTCCTGATGTAGGGCATCACCGGACCAGTCCCGAAATGCTTCCGGCCGGGGGGCGCCTCATCAAAACTCACGAGGTGTATCGAAGTGCTTACCAAAGAGCGGTTTACATTGCCCGTGACGTTCGCGACGTGGTACTTTCCGAGTTTGACTACGAGAATGCGCGCCGGCGCATTAATGAAGACTTCGATACGTTTCTGATGCTATCCTTAAAGTCCAACGTCAACGGCTATGGATGTTGGCAGGAACATGTGCTGTCGTGGCTGGGTTCCCCCCTGGCGGCTACGGATAGGCTACTTCCAATCAAGTTTGAGGACCTGCGCGCCCGAACCGAAGATACCTTGACGGCGGTTGCAGAGTTTCTGGGTATTCAGGTGGACCGCGGAACGATTCGCGCAGCGATAACCAACAACAGCGTCCACCGAATGCGCGAGAAGGAAGATCAGGTTCCAGACATTGACGGTTACTCCCCGGCTAAGGCGCGCGGGGATGTGACTCGCTTCGTACGCAGTGGTTCCATTGGTGGATGGCGGGCACGGCTTTCCGAGGCCCAAGTCCGCCTGATTGAACAGTATGCCGGCGTTGGCCTGACGCGACTGGGCTATGCGCGGGAGGTCTTGCCGGTGGCTGTGGGCATGCCCTAGCTCTAAAACTGGCGGTCAGGAACTGAAGGCAGCGTGCCGGCTGCCACCGGCGGTTAGCAGGGAGTTTCAACTTTGGCGCAAAATGGCATCACGCTCGGTGGTTTTGGCAACGGCGCAGTCGCTCGCCCGAATTACGAGCGTTTGGGAAAATTGGCGGCCGTCGTTGGCTTTGCCTTGCTGGGCGCGCTCACCATGTTCGGGATCGCCGAACTGGCTCATTACATCGCCCTGCACCATCATCGCCACAAGGCCGAATATCTGCTGGCCATCCTGGCGGCGTCCGGGCCGATCGCGGTCTACGCCGCTTTTGCGCTGTCCGAAGCTGTGGTATCCCTGCGGGCCTTGCTCAAGGAAGTGAAGTGGTGGCATGTTCTTTGGGCCATTCTGTTCGTTAGCTTTCAAACCTTCCGCAAGCGCACGTCGGCGGAGATCTCGTCGAATCCTGTCGATTCAGCCGCCTCACTTCGAATCATTCTTGTCTTCATTGTCGGCGCCTATTTGCTGCTGGCTCTCTTCTTGCGCCGCGTCAAGTGGCTTAAGTCGATCGTCACCGGCATCCCGGGCGTCCTGCTGTGGTTCACCCTAACCTGCATGCTTTCCACGGTGTGGTCCGTGTACTGGGAGTGGACTCTCTATAAGGCCTGCGAATACTCGGTAGACCTTGCCATGCTGGCCGTTGTGATCTACGTCGTAAGCTCAAACGAGGAGCTGAAATCCTGGTTCGAGTGGACGTGGCTCCTGTACGGCCTCCTGTTGTGCATGCTCTGGTTTTGGGTTGTCGTCGACCCCGCTGATGCCTTGTCAAACAAGCTTGAATACGGTGAATCCGGAATTGGACTCATCGGCGTCCAGTTACAAGGTGTTTTTCCCGATGTGGCGTCAAACGACATCGGTCAATATGGCGCAGTCATCGCAATTGTTGGCTTGGTCCGGCTGTTGCCCATGACCCGTCAACGAAAGAACTCGATTTGGTATAGCCTTGTGTTCGCTTTCGGGGTAGCCACCATGTTTCTGGCCCAGTGCCGCTCGGCCATCATGGGTTTCTGTCTTGGCGTGTTCCTGATCTATCTCCTCTCCCGCCGTGTCATGCAAGGCGCAGCAATCTTTCTGTCAGGCCTTTTCGCTTTTCTGGTCAGCGGCTTAGGCTCGCTCACCGTCGAATATATGAAGCGTGGGGAGAGTACTGCCCAGCTCACGTCGCTCAGTTCTCGCCTCAGTTGGTGGGCCGTGGCCTGGGAAAAATATACTGACCACCCTCTGACGGGACTGGGCGCTTGGGCAGCGGGCCGCTTCGGAGTCCTGGCCAAACTCGGTCACAAGGTAACGGCCACCATGCACAGCGACTGGGTGGAGATTATCGTGGGCACCGGAATCTGGGGCATCATCCCAATCATCATCGTCATGGTCTGGACCTGGTGGATTCTGCTTCGGTTCATCCGGAATCCGGAGCTGCATGGGCTTGACGCCGACCTGGTTCTGGAGGCTATTGGCGTGCTAAGCGTGCTGACCATCCGTATGTTTTTCATGACCGAGATTTCCTGGCATTCGCCGCTCAGCTTCTATGTTCCCATTGGCTACGCCGAATACATTCGCCGGCGGGCCAGATACGAGGGCGCCACGAATCCGAAGCTTCTGTTCAAGTGGTAGGCCGGAATTCGCCACTGAGCCGCTGCCGGGGCGGGTCTCCATCGTCCCTCAGGTTGATCCGGGACCGTGTAATCCACAAAGGGCATTGTGAAGGTCTTGGTTGTTCACAATTATTACCAGCAACCCGGGGGTGAGGACGCCACTTGCGAACAAGAGTGTCAGCTCCTGGAAAGGGCGGGCCATCAGG
Organism: Terriglobia bacterium; assembly: GCA_030042795.1. The sequence goes on from JASHYZ010000029.1 coordinate 6,787, forward strand.
TTGTTTTTTACCGGCGAACCAACAAAGAGATTGAGGGCCTTGCGGGCTGGCGCCGCGTGCGGCTTTCTGCCGACACGATTTGGAACGAGCGTAGCCGCCGGGAGTTCCTGGCGCTCCTAGGGCGTGAGCGCCCCAATGTGGTTCACGTCCACAACACGTTTGTGGTAATTTCGCCGTCGATCTTTTCGGCTTGCCGGGAAGCAGACGTTCCGGTCGTTCAGACCGTGCAGAACTATCGTCTTTTCTGTCCTGCCGCCACTTTCTTTCGCGACGGCAGAATCTGCGAAGAGTGTCTCGAACACGGTCTATGGCGCGGCGTCCGTCACGCCTGCTATCACGACTCGCGGAGCGCGACCGCGGTGGTTGCCCTCATGATTGCGATCAACCGGCGCCGCGGAACCTGGCCAGGCAAAGTTGATCGGATTATTGCCGTCACGAATTTCTCCCGGCAGAAGATGATTGAAGCGGGGTTGCCAGAAGACCAGGTGGTGGTGAAGCCTAACTTTGTCTATCCCGATCCAGGGGAGGGCTCGGGGCCCCGCGACTATGCTTTGTTTGTAGGTCGCTTGGCGCCTGAGAAACGGGTCAACGTCCTGTTGACCGCTTGGAGTAAGCTCCGGGAGCCCATTCCGCTCCTGATTGCGGGCGGTGGGCCGGAACGGGAAGCGCTGGAGGCGCAAGCCCGCCGGGATGGGCTCTCGCAAGTGCGGTTTCTGGGCCAGGTTCCACGGGTGGAAACCGTCGCAGCCATACAGGCAGCGCGCTTCCTGGTCTTCCCGAGTGAGTGGTATGAGGGCTTCCCGGTCACGATTTGTGAGGCCTTTGCCTGCGGCACGCCGGTGATCTGCTCGCGTCTAGGAGCCATGCAAGAGGTTGTAGACGACGGAAGGACAGGGCTTCACTTCACGCCCGGCGACGCCACGGAACTAGCTGAGAAGGTGACCTGGGCGTGGAACCACCCGGTGGAGGCCCGGGCCATGGGGCGGGCGGCGCGCCTGGAGTTCGAGGCGAAGTATACTGCGGAAAGCAACTATCCTCTGCTCATGGAGATATATGAGGGCGCGAGAGCCCGCCGGAATCGTAGCGCGGCCTCCCTTACGGTTGCATTAGCGGGTTAAGTAGCTAGAAAGGCGAGGGGTTAGGTGTTAGGTTTTAGGTGTTAGGCACCAAGTGTTAGGGGCAGCAGGTTGTTGAAAAACATTTCGGAACCGTGTCATTCCGAGCAAAGCGAGGAATCTCGCTCTGAAACTAAAGGAAATACGAGATTCCTCGTCGCCGGCGGCTCCTCGGAATGACAGTCGAGACGGATTTTTCAACAACCTGCTAAGATTTGACAATTGAGTGGTTCTCTGTGAAGCAGAACATTGTAATGAATTAAATGTTACATGACACTAGTGTCATGTCTCAGAAG
>JASHYZ010000273.1 GCA_030042795.1 Terriglobia bacterium
GGAAACTCCGAGACTCCTGAAAAAACGGCCAGCTTGCCAAGCTCGGCTGCTCCGCCGTTGCGATTTCCAGTCACCAGCCCATGAAAGCGCTCGAAAAGCCCTTCAGCCTGCGCGCGTGTCTTGCCCTTCAGCGTCTCGGTGAGGATCGACGCCGAAGCAGTCGATATGGCGCATCCTGAGCCCCTGAAAGTGATATCGCCAATTTGGTCACCGTTCATCCGCAGATAGAGGGTTAAGCGATCGCCACACAGCGGATTGTAGCCATCTGCATGCGTCGTAGCGTCTTCCAGCACCCGGAAGTTCCGCGGCCGCTTGCTGTGGTCAAGAATTACTTCCTGATAGAGCCCACTCAGATCTGCCATCGGCTTCACTCCTTAGTTCGAAGTCTGCTTCCCCGTCAGTCGTTTTTGGCGATCAGTACCTCGGTGGCCTTAATCAGCACCGTGACTTCGTCGCCCTTCTTGAGTTGCAGATCGTCGGCACTCCGCCGCGTGATGACTGACTCGATGACGTTGTCGCCCACCTTTACGGCTACGTGGGTCGTCACCGGGCCGAGGATAATCTCCTCCACGTGGCCCTTCAATTGGTTCCGCGCACTGATTCTCATAAGGTTCCTTCGTTTCTATTACTCACATCCGGGCGGACGCTGGCGCAACCTCACGTGCGAAGTGATTCACCCAATCTCGTTGCTCAGTTGTCTCTGGAACCGGGCAGTGGCGTGCATGCTCAATCTCCTGAAAGGCGCTTTCGGCATCGGAACCTGCAGTCACGAGCAGACAGCTCGCGACCATCGCCGAACGTCCCAAACCCTGGCGGCAGTGAAGGGCAACATTCTTACCCTTAGCCAGGTCCTGTTCGAGTTCCTGAATCAAACGCACAGCAACGGCTCGATCGGACGGCACGGAGCGGTCCTCGATAGGAAACGACATGAAGGCCACGCCGCTCGCTTCGCAGAGTGGTGCCTCGTCTTCGAGACCCAAGGCTCTCTCTTCCTCCATGGTCAAGAACGAAACGACCTTATTAATGCCGGATGTCTTCCACGCTTCGATCTCCTCGCGCAGCCAGTCGTTTCCACGCGGCCGCGCAGCAATCGCGAGCTTGCCCTGCCAAGGGCCATCGATCCAGTAGAGGTTTGGCCTCATTTCGATTCCCAACCGTGCCTCCTGCCGAAGGGTCAGTCCACGCGAGAAACAGTCTCGCGCGGCAGCGAGTTCACATCAACACCCCTGTCACGGAGGATCTTGATGCGATGGTGACCGTCAAGAATTGTGCCGTCCGGACGAACCTTTAATGAGTCCTTCTGTCCCGGCAGAAGAGAGAGCTGGAGGGTCTCCGTTGTCCAATGCTCCATCACCTTCAACTTCGCCCGGCTGAGGGCGCCATCCATGTGCAAGGGCTTCAGCGTTGACTGCACGTTGTCCCGCTCGTCGGTCACAGCATCCACCCAACCGCTAGCCCAAAAGTTCCTTCGCCTTCTCCACTGCCTCAACTAAACGGTTCACTTCCTCGCGCGTATTGTAGAAGGCGAACGAGGCGCGCGCAGTGGCGGGCACGCCGAACCGATGCATCAGCGGCTCGGCGCAATGATGGCCGGTGCGAATGGCCACGCCCTCCTGGTCAAGCACGGTCCCAAGATCGTGCGGGTGGATTCCCTCAATAACAAAGGAGATCACCGCGGCTTTTTCCCGCGCCGTACCGATAATCCGCAACCCACTCACCTGCGAGAGGCGCCTGGTGGCATAAGCGAGCAGATCGTGCTCACAGTGGCCGATGTTTTCCAGGCCCAATGCGTTCACGTAATCGATGGCCGCGCCGAAGCCGATGGTGGCGCCGATGTTCGGGGTGCCCGCCTCAAACTTGTACGGAATCGCGTTATAGAGCGTCTTTTCGAACGAGACGGTGCGGATCATGTCGCCCCCACCTTGATAAGGCGGCAGCGCCTCCAGCCAGCTCGATTTCCCGTACAGCACTCCCACGCCGGTGGGCCCGAACAGCTTGTGACTCGAGAGCGTATAGAAGTCACAGTCGAGGTCCTGAATGTCGATACGCAGATGCGGGGCGGCCTGCGCTCCGTCCACCAGCACCGGGATTTCGCGAGCGTGCGCAGCCGCAACGATACGCTTCAAGGGATTGATGGTGCCCAGCACGTTCGAGACGTGCGCCACCGAAACCAGCTTGGTGCGCGGATCCAGCAGCTTTTCGAATTCCTCCCAAATCAGCTCGCCTGCGTCATTGATGGGCGCCACGCGCAACGCGATGCCCTTTTCGTCCCGCAGAATTTGCCAGGGCACAATGTTGGAGTGGTGCTCCATGGCGGTGATCACAACTTCGTCACCCGGCTGCAGCAGTTTGCGGCCGAAACCGCTAGCCACCAGGTTCAACGCCTCCGTGGTGCCCCTTACAAAGACAATTTCATGTACCTCGCGCGCGTTCAGAAGGCGCTGCACTTTAGCCCGCACTTCTTCGTACTTCCGCGTGGCACGCTCGCTGAGCTCATGCACGCCCCGGTGAACATTGGCGCAATCGTAAAGATAGAAATCTCGCTCAGCATTGATCACGCTCATCGGCTTCTGGCTGGTGGCAGCGTTATCGAGATAGACGAGGGGTTTGCCGTGTACGCGCTGATTCAAAATGGGGAAGTCCTGGCGGATGCGCTCAACGTCGAACTCTTCGGCCGCGTTCGTCTGTTCATCTGGGTGGTTGCCCACCCGGCCTAACATTTCCTGTGCCGCTGCGCTTGCCATCGTGCCTCCTAACCACCGTGTACTATCTTTGTCCGCGTCCGTTCGATTCCAGTCCTCGAATGAAACGATCCATGCGCTCGAACAAACGCTCTGCCAACGATTCCATCGTTTCCATTCTCCCTGTCAGACGATCCACCCTCTCCGTTAGCTGCTCGATGGCTTCGGCCATGTGCGTCACGGCTGTCTGCATGGAGATCATGCCGTTGGCCAAGCTCTCGATGGCCCGCCCATGGCGATTCAGGATGTCCTCGTGGCGGTCGAGAATCGCGTCATGTCGTGCAATGGCCTGTTCGATGCGGCCCAAGAGGTGGCCTTGCACCACCTGGTTGTCACTGAGAGTCTCAAGCGTTTTCTGGATGTCCTGAAGTTCCACGGCTATCCTACTTCCTCCAGCGAACTCATTCGACCAGCGCCATCATCTTTACTCACGGTGCTCCCCGCCTGCCCCAGCCGTGCGGCCAAGTTCTGCCGCAAGCTTGCGCGCAGCGGCTCAAACTTAATGCGGTCCAGAATGTCGTTGGCGAAAGCTTGAATCAGCAGACTACGCGCCTCGTCGAGCCCGATGCCGCGCGAGCGCAGGTAGAACACCGCCTCAGGATCGATCTGTCCGATGGTGGCCCCGTGCGTGCACTTCACATCGTCGGCGTAGATTTCGAGCTGCGGCTTGGTGTTGATGGTGGCGTTCTCCGAAAGCAGCAGATTCTTATTGCTCTGTTTCGAGTCCGTCTTCTGTGCATCCTTTCGTACCGCGATCTTGCCGTTAAAGACGCCGCCTGCGTGCCCGTCCAGCACACCTTTGTAGACCTCGCGGCTGGAGCAGTGAGGCTTGGCATGATCGATGAGCGTGTGATTGTCCACGTGCTGATGCCCGCTGATCACGTAGAGGCCGTGTAGCAGGGCTTCGGCGCCCTCGCCGTTCAGAACCGCGCGCGCTTCTTCACGGTCGAGCGAACTCCCGAGAGAAATCGTATGCGTGGTGACGCTGGAAGACCGGGCTTGCTCCACTTGCAGGATGCCCACATGGTATCCGCCGGTGCCTTCGTCCTGGATGCGCGTGTAGTCCACCACAGCATTCTCGCCCGCTACAAGTTCCGTAACGGCATTCTTGAAGTAGGGATGACCCGGCAGCCCGACGTGCAATTCAACGAAACTTGCTTTCGCCCCTGCACCCACCAGGATGAGATTGCGGGGATGGGTCATGTGCGGCCTCACTGCAGGCGTGGATACGAAGACCAGGATAATCAACTTCTCCACCTGGGTATTCGGCTTGACCTCGATAAACGCTCCGTCCTCGAACAAGGCGGTGTTCAAGGCCACAAAGCTGTGGTCCTGATAACTCGCATAGCGCGTAAGGTGCCGTTCAAGCTGCGGGGTCTCGCCGGCCAGCGCCTCGCTAAGGCTTTCAATCCGCACACCCTTGAATGCCGTCTGCCACTCGTTGCCAGTGCGGCCATGGTACCGGTCTCCGGCCCGCGCGCTGAACTCCGGGACGAAGGTTCCGTTCACGAAAAAGAGCGCCTGACCGTCAAAAGCCCCGGGCATCAGCCAGGGGTGCGCCCGGCCAATGATGCCATCAATTACCTGGTGGGTGACTTCGCCACCGGCATTTGCCGCCAGCGGCTCGGGCGCAGTGAACGGCGTCGCCGCCAGCTTCGAAACGTTAGTAAACCGCCACTCCTCGTTCTTAGTCGTGGGGAACCCTAGATCGCCGAAGCGGTCCATGGCCGCGCGGCGGATGCCGCCTAGCCAAGACGGCTCACGAGCCTCCCTTTCCCTGCTCAGCGCCGCGAAGCGTTTGAAGTAGAGATCTTGCCTTTCTTGAACGGCGATCATGCGAACTGAGCGCTCCTTAGTTCATTCTCCGAGATAAATTTGCAAGTCACTCGCCATCAATAACATTCCGGCTTCGTTTGAGAGACGGAGTATGGCTTCCACCATCGTGTTTACGTAAACAAGCCCGGTGTTTACGTAAACGGGCCGGATGGGGACTGCCCCAGACCGGTGCGGCAGAAAAGGGGAAGCAAACGTTGGTTCCGCGGCTGACATAAAGTTCCATCTCCTTAGGCATCAACAACATTCTGGCTTCGTTCGCCGACAAAAGGCGCTACCGTCGAGCCTCTGCTGGCCCAATCGGAACATCGCATCTTTCGTCTTGGAGAACTTCCGAGTCATTTTGCTAAGCCCTTCTCCATCAATTACATTCCGGCTTTGTTCGCCCGGTCTGACACCTGATACCTAGTGTAATGTCCCAACAAATAGCTGGACATTACACTGGTCCCCAAAACACAGCACTTAACGTGCTTGACGTGGCTACTTGGCTGTACATCTAAATCCTGGACACTACACACTAGCGTCTGGCACCTAACACCTGCTCTTCCCTGTCTTCAACGCCGAGCCAGCCATAGCCCTTCTCTTCAAGCTCCAGGGCCAACTCCTTGCCACCTGACTTCACGATGCGGCCAGCCGAGAGTACGTGCACGAAGTCGGGAACGATGTAGTTCAGCAGGCGTTGGTAGTGCGTCACGACGATAATGGACCGCTCGGGTGAGCGCAAGGCATTGACCCCGTTGGCGACGATGCGCAGGGCGTCGATATCAAGGCCGGAGTCGGTCTCATCCAGGATGCCGAGCTTGGGCTCCAGCACCGCCATCTGGAAGATTTCATTGCGCTTCTTCTCGCCGCCAGAAAAACCCTCATTCACCGGCCGGTTAATGAGGCTCTCGTCCATCTCCAGCAGCTTCATCTTTTCGCGGGCAACGACCAGAAAATCCATGGCGTCCATTTCTTCCTCACCGAGGGCTTTCCGTCCGGCGTTCAGGGCGGCACGAAGAAAATAAAGATTGCTCACTCCCGGAATTTCCACCGGATACTGGAAGGCCAGAAACACGCCTTCGCGGGCGCGGTCTTCGGGCGCCATGGCCAGCAGATCCTTGCCTTCGTAGAGCACTTCACCCTCAGTAACGGTGTAGGCGTCACGGCCAGCCAATACCTGGGCCAGCGTCGATTTGCCGGAGCCGTTCGGGCCCATGATGGCGTGCACTTCACCCCTGCCGATCGAAAGGTCGATTCCATGCAAGATTTCGTTGTTGCCAACTTGCGCGTGCAGATTTTTGATCTCAAGAAACATCCCGTTGATTACTCCTTGTGACTCGAAACTCGAAGCTCGTGCGCCGGCTACTCGGTTGCCGTCTGGCCTTGAA
>JASHYZ010000274.1 GCA_030042795.1 Terriglobia bacterium
GCAGCGGCAGCCGAAGGCGTACGCTCGCCCTCATTCTGGGCCCTGCTGGTAGGAGTTCTAGGGGTAGATGTTCTCATCGGTCTTTTCGTGGCTCTTGTAATCGTACTCACGGACGATCTCGTAGTGCCTATCATGTATGCAGAAAATTTGATGCTGCCCTCCGCCTGGGCTAAGTTGCTGCCGAGGTTGAAGGCTGAACCCGTAGCCTTTGCAGTGTACGTGCTGCTTCGATTCGCAGTCTCGTTGGCCACCAGCGTGGCCACCTTGTTTTTGCTATTCCCGCTCCTGCTCGGCCTGTTCTCTGGAGCCATTATCTCGGGCGCGCTGGTGGTGCTTGCGCTGCACTTCGTCGGCTTCTTCTGGAGCTGGAATCCGCTCACCGTTTCTGTAACGGCAGCCGGGTTCGCTGTACTGGTGAGTCTGGTGCTGGCGGTTCTCAGCGTAGTTGCCATGCCTGCGCAGTTGTTTATCCAGGACTTCGGCATCTGCTTCATCGCCGCACGATTCTCTTCCGTGCAGGCGGTTCTGCAAGCCTTACCAACCGATTGGATGGAAGGTTTTGTGAGTTCGGAAGGTGTCTCGCCGTAAGCGTCTCAGGACGCCTAGCCCGGGAGCAGAATGATGAGCCAGTTCCGGCGAAGGAGCACGTCGCGGCAAGGACGCGTCCCGTTCATGCTCTGTCGCCGTTTGACCTGTTTGCGTCATCCTTTTCGCTGCCATAACCGTATCCGTATCCGTACTGGTACTGCTGAGAGCCGAAGCTGTGGCGTTCGATATCCATGTCGTTGAGGGCGACGCCCAGAATGCGAGCGCCGCTTCCGTACAGCAACGTGCGGGCTCGGCGGACCACATCGTACGGCGTGGCGTGAGCGCGCGCCACGAGGACGACGGCATCAACCAGAGTTGCCAGGATGCGGCTGTCTGCAACGCTAAGCAGCGGCGGCGAATCGACGAGGACGTACTCAAATTGAGTTCGCAAGCTCCGAAGCAAATCAGCGGTTAAGGGCGAGGAGAGGATCTCGGCAGGATTGGGCGGAATCGGACCGCAAGGGATGACGCTCAGGTTGTCGACACCCGGGACCGGCAACACCGCAGCCCTTAAATCAACGTGCCCTGTGAGACATTGCACAAAGCCTGGCTGATTCTCAACTCCTGTGGACCGGTGGCAGGCAGGTCTGCGCATGTCGCAATCGACGATCACGACTCGATTACCCAAACTCGCCAACGTGGCTCCCAAATTGACAGTGGTGGTAGTCTTTCCCTCACTAGGAAGCGCGCTTGTGACTAGAATCAGCCGTGGCACAGGGCTTGCTGAGAGCAACACCGAGGTCCGCAGCGATCGAAAAGCCTCGACGGATTGCGGACTGGTCTGGATTCCGGGCGCCAGAGCGTGGTGGCCATTTGAGCCTGCGGGGAGCAGCGCGTCTTCGTTCCGGCCTTCCTTCGCCTCGGCGATTGAGAAGCGGGGGAGGACGCCCAGGGAGGGCAGACGCAAGTATTGCTCAACGTCATCGGGAGTCTTCAAGGTCTTGTCCAGATACTCCTGGAAGAACGCCAGTCCGACGCCTAATCCGAGCCCGAAGATTAGTCCCAGCGCCAAATTTAACAGCACGCGCGGTTTGACGGGTTCCACTGGCACCGTGGCAGGATCGATCACGCGGATGTTGCTCGCGCCCAAGCCTGCCGAGATGTTGGCCTCCTTCATGCGCGTCAGCAGGCCGTCGTACAATTCATGATTGCTTTGGGACTCCCGCTTGATAATGTCGTACTGAACCGTCTTTTCCGCGAGATCGTTCTGGTCGTTCTTGGCCTCGGTTAGCGCCTCGGACAGTTTCTTTACACGCGACCGCGCGTCATTGTACTGGTCTACGATAGTTTTGGCCGCGATCTTCTTCTGCCGCTCGATCTGCTTGTCGATGGCATCCATCTGCTTTTTGACCTGCAGGACCTTGGGGTAGTCCGGCTTGTACTCGACGCTCAGGTCGTCGTATTGGCGCTCCAAATCGGTCTTCCTGCGCTGAAGGTCCTGAACGAGTGGGTTATCGACAATGCCGGGTAAGGTGTCAATGTGTCCAGCCTGCACCTGGTCATAAAGCGTTCCGACCTGGATCAGATCGTTCTGGGCGGACGTCAAACTGGTTGCAACTTGGGACAGATGCGCCGTAACCAACGTCTCCTTGTCGTTGACAAAAACGATCCCGTTCGCACGGGCGTACTCTGCCAGCTTATCGTCCTCTTTTTCCACGGCGATTTTCATGCCGTCGATCTTACTCTTGAGCCAAGCTGAAGCCTTCATGGTTTCGTTATATTTGGTCTCCAGATTAAAGTTGGCATAATCGTCAGCCAACTTGTTCGCCACCGTCGCGGCCACATTAGGATCATGCGCATCGAAGGTGATGTCGGCCAGGTTGCTTCTCCGTACCGGATCGACGTCGACCGAACTCTTAAAGTAGGCGATGGCATTGCGCAAAAGAGGTGACGATGAGTCTGGAGGATCCTCATCAATGTTGGTAGGAAGCTGAGGAACTGCTCCTTCGATCAATCCGAACAAGTAGCGGGGCCGGATGAACTCCGGGTTCTCATAAAGCTTGAGGTCCCTCACAACCTGTTCCGCCAAGGTGCGGCTTTGGATGAGCCTATACTGCGTGTCCTGGTAGCTTTCGAAGTCGCTGTTGTTCCCCAGGCTCACCACTTCCTTAAAATTCACTACATTGGGGGGCTCAGGGTCGATCTCAATCTCTACTTTTGCCTCGTAAACAGGTTTCTCCTTGAGTGTGCCAATGGCAACCGTAGTGAAAACGATCAGTACGCAGGTCAGCACCAGCCATCGCCGCTTTAGGATGAGCTCCCAATAATCCAGAAGATGAGGAACTTCCTCGGGAGCCACGTCCAAGACCATGGACTCGCGCGCCTCTCGGTGCTCCGCGCGAACGAGGGCGTCAGGTTCCCTCACTTCCGTGATGCGATTCTCTTCCATTCGGAGTCCTTCAACTTGGGCAACACTAGAAAGGGCTGATCCGACCCCCGTCAGAGGCCACGGTAAATGGCGATGCCGCTCAAAATGCCGATCACGTTTCCGACAGTGCCCTTCGTGATTCCCTTGGTGGTACTGTTAGGTAAGTAAAAGATGTCGTTATCAGCCAGGGTCACGTCGGGAATTTTGCCGTGCATAAGTTTTTTAACATCAATCGGGACTTCGCTATTCACCGTCCCAGAAAGGGAGCGGTGAATAATCATGCCTTGCGATGTCCTGGCATTTGCCCCCACCCCCTGCGCCATGGCAATCGCTTCCATTGCGGTCATCGAGTCCTTGTTTTCGAGTACGTATCCTCCGGGCTTGACAAAAGCGCCCACCAAGTAGACAACCCCAGCCCGGCTCACCGTAACAACATCGAAAGGGCGGATTTCGATATTCAGGCTGCTGTCCTGTGAATAAAGCAGTTTGTGGAGCTCTATCGAGACCTTGTCAGGCGCTGTTTGAGCGATGCCATCGACTTGGGGCAAGTCTTGAAACCCTTCTTTGCGCTCAACATAAACGTATTTACCCGCCTGTGCGCCAATCGACGCCAGCCCGCCTGCCATAGCAATTACGTCTACAAGGGTCCGACGCCCTGTTAAATAATATTGGCCCGGCTTGGCAACCGACCCGACAACCGACACTGGGCGCGACTTAAATGACTTAATAAAGAGGGTCACCTGCGGGTTATTCAGATATTTTTCGCCCAGCTTTTCCGTCAGTTCAGCTCGAACCTCCCGTTGAGTGAGGCCGGCCGCGCGCACGGA
>JASHYZ010000275.1 GCA_030042795.1 Terriglobia bacterium
ACCTCACTTGATTAAAACCTCGGACCATCTAGTCCTTTCCACGTTTGGACTGCTTGCCGGAATCCGCCGGTTCTGAAATGCTTTCAATTTGGCCGTCTCTCAGGCTTTGGGCCTCTTTTTCACTGAGCTCAATCGTTCCAGAAGTATCCACGGGAATCTCCTGCCCGTGACAAACGCTTTTCGCTCTTTCAGGGCCAGCTTTCGTCTGAGGCAAATACAGCTTCTGATTGTGCTCAATGGCACGGCGAACCTTGTACTTCGGCATTGCAACCTCCACGGGTTACCTGGCATTGACCTGAGTGCGGGATCATTCCCAAGGCTGACCCAGGCGTTACACGATCGCGCTGATGAAAACAAATCCGGCTTGAGGTGCGACAATCTGAATGTCATCGTAACGATGCACCTCAACCACGTCGGCCATTCGGTTTTCGACGCGGTAGCGCTTGGTGAGCGTACCGCCCAACTGCGGCGCGCCGAACAACCACCGGAACGTGTACCCGAGAGCCGGCTCCCGAAGCCGGGGCTCCTCCGGAACGTAGGCCAATATCGCGTTGTTGCCCCAAACGAAGTTCAGCGATGGCACCTGACCTTCTGTTGCAGTATCGTACTCGGCGCCGAGTACCCAAAAATTGTCGACGTCGAACGCACTCTTGAGATGGTCTGCTTGTAGCACGCCGACCTGCGTGTACTTAAAGCGATCAATGATTCTCGGGTGCTGCCGGAGCGTCGAATAGACCGGGTAAGATACTGCGAACGTGTTGGGCGTCTGCGCGATGGCCTGCTTGATGACGGTTTTCTGCGCTTCGACGGCTGCGATAGGATCTGAGTTAACGAAGTCCGACCACTGGGTTGTGCCCGACAGAGTGGTATTGGGCACCGTCGAGTTGGGACCCATGATAAGATTCATTACCCGTATCTCGAAATCGAGCAGGATGGCGTCAGTGAGGTTCTCCACCGTGTTCACTTCCAGATCGGTTCCGTCGGCGTTGGCCAACTCCTCGTCCGAAATAGCGTCTTTCAGCGAGTGGTCATCGCAAAAGTACGGCGAATTGGAAAGTGACCAGGGTGCGATCTCCCGCGCTTCAGCGCGAGCGTGCCGAATGGTCTCATATTGGCGGAACTTCTCTTTGCCGAACACCCAGTAACGACCGCTCTGTTTCTTGACGGGCGTCACCGGAAACAGCCGTTCGCCAAAATAGTCGTCGTTCGTATAGCCAACGCTGACGTTGTTCAGCGGCTGGTCCAGGTATTGCAAACTGATGTCTGCCACGTTTCCTCCAGATTCACGATTGGCCGAACACGAAGCTCGTCGTCGGTAACAACGGCCAGTCGTCTGGGCCAGGCACCCCGGCGCTGCGGAGCAACTGAAGCCATCCGGCGTCCGCCATCCTGCCCGCGGGCGAAACGCCTTCCGCTGGGGCCGAGGCCGGACCCTCGGTTCATCCAGCCGCATTGCTGTCTGCGTCCGGTTGAGTCAGTGCATGCGGGCCAGCAAGCTATTACTCGCCGGGGCCCGAAGCCCTAATCTCTACACTTTCGTCTGGGCGAAGTTTAGTTCCACCTGGATGATGTCGTTGATGTTAACCACATTGTGCAGAGCCATGCCCACCGGATAGACGGTCGTGCCTGCAGCTTCGTTCACAGCTTTCACTCGTCCATACTGGTCAGCGATGTTCACCAGTTGCCCTTGATTGATCGGACCCGCGGCGATGCACCGCGCAACACCATTCACCTGCAGCGTCAGACCGCGATTTTGCAGGTTGTAGAGCGTCGGAGGCGTGCCGGTGACGGTGGTTGGATTCGTTCCTTGGGGCACGAAGTAGTTCGGCTCCACGAAGTGCTCCACAGTGACGCCGAGTACGCCCGGTGCGTTCGATGTGGTTGGTACAGCCGCGAATTGCTGTGATTGAGTTGAAGGGTTGGCCACCGACTGAACGAGCGCCGTGAACTTGTAAATTCTCACATTAGCGTCTGCTCGAAAGCCGAGCGCCAAGCCATTGGTTTCTCCTGCCATGTTTCCTCCCGTTATCGGTTCTCAGTTGTCCTTTGCCAAGTCATCAGTTCTGGGTGTATCGCTGCTTTGCGCCGGCCTGCTCATGCGTTCACTGTGTGATGCCTGCATTGGCGCCCGGCTCAATCAAGGGTGTACCGGCGCCGATCTTTTGGCTGTGCGCGCTTCGGTAGCGCGCTTCCAGCGCTGGATGCTCCCGGAACAGAGCCTTGAGCGCCTTTCCGTATGAGATCCTCTGCTCACTCATCAAACGGCGAACACCCAGATCAACTTCCTGATCGACGGGCACGGCCTCGCCCGAACCGATTCCCTCAGAGCCAAGCCTCACGAGCGGTGCGGCCCGCTCGACAAATTCCGCGAACTCCGCCGGCCGCTCCAGAGCGTCACGGAAGAAGAAGTGACGGTCACGGGGCAGGATTTTGCCTTGATGAATAGCGCCCTCGAGGGCGTGTTCAGCGGACTGCACCGCCACGTAATCCGCTAGGGAGATTTTCTGGTCGCGCGCCAGTTCGAGGGCGCGTTCGGGACGCACGCGGCCGTCCTTCACCACTTCGCTCAGGATGACCATGCGTGACGAGGCTTCCGTCTGCTGGGACTGTGCCAGGCGCCCAGCCTCGACAAGCTCGCGGATGTCCTCGATACACGTGCCGGATGCTCCCACCCGCTCTGCGAATAGAGCCGATAAGGCTGCTGTGTCGCGCATGGCCTGACCGCCACCGCCCACGGCGTTCGCACCGGAGAGGTGCTTCTCAGCGTACTTGGTAAAGTCCTCGTCGGTCATGTAGCCCACGACATCATCACCACAAAAAACGGCGTGATGGCCGGCGTGCGGCCCGTCTTCGAGTTTGCGAATGCTCAGTCTTTTAAGCTCCATCGTGGTCTCTCCTTTATCAGTTCCAAGCTTCAACGCGTCCATCTCGCGATGCCCGCCGTCCCCCGCTGTAGCTGCCGTCAGGTCCGTCAACATAAGCGGCGGCAATTCCTCCAGGAACGGATGATTTGTCAGTGCGCCCGAAGTCAGCGTGGCGCCCTGCGGCTTTCCAGTTTCTTTATCGCGGGCGCTCCAGTCGATCGCCGGTGAGAAGAAGCGATACTTTCCCGACTCGATCAGCCCGTGGGCCTCCGGAGTCCACTCGACGAGCGCCTTCAGCACGCCTTCGTGGTTCCCATTCTCCTTCGCAGCCGAGGTTGACGCGCCCTTGTCGATGAACAAGTCGTGGATCCAGCCCGCGGCCGGCACGGGCCCCCCGCGCGCGATCTCGGGCTGTTCGCTGGCGTGTTCGTAATCAATCACCAGCATTTCGTTTTTGCGCTTGTCGAAATTTTCCACCATGTCCCGCAGATCTTGCGAAGTGATGGAAAAATGCCGTCCGTCTTTCACCCAACTCCCGCAGACGGCCACGGGAAGCTCGTACAGCCTCTTGCCGTTGCGCCGGACGGCTGGCCCTGTCGAAAACAGCTCCCAGGCGAAATGCCGGTCAATTTCCGATTTTTGATTGCCGATTGCCGATTGCATCAGGAACCTGCCGCCCATCCTTCCACACACTTGAATCGATGGATCAATCCTGAATTCCCCGCGCTCCTTCACCCGCCACTTCGCCCGTTGCACCCGCTTCTTCCACCGCCTCGCCGCGCACCGCCACGACTCCGCGCCTGCTCTCCTGGGGCAGCGCCAGTTCTTCGCGGATGTAGCTGCGCAGATTCTCTTCGCTCACCACCAAGCCCGCCTGCGCAAACTGAGTGAGGGCATCGACGATGTCCGTCAACCCGCGCGCCTGGACGTTGGCCGCCACCAGCCGGGGCACGGGCGCGTGTTCGCCGAAGTTGTACGACACCAGGCGTCGCACGGTGGTGTTGGTAATCTGCAGCGCCACCTGGTCCGCCAGGTTCTGGAGCGCCAGCAGGAAAAAATCACCGTGTTCCTTGCCCAGAGCTCGCGAGCCGTGCTCGGCCTGACCCAGGTCCATAAAGAGCGCCAGCGCCGCGCGCGAAATCATCACGTTGTGGTGCTCGATGCTCGGAGCCAGGTCGCGCACCCGGCCTTCATAGCCCACAATGCGGAAGCCCGAGTTGGCGTCACCCGGTGGTTCCACCATCCCCGTCGCCTCGTGCGCGGCGAGCTGCGTCACAAAGCTGTAAGCAGCTTCGCGGTCCTGGATTGAAAATCCCGGCGCCAGCCTGTACACGGGAACGCCCAGCGAATTGCGCTCGCATGCGATGGCGTCGATGCGGTAAAGCTGGCTCTTCACGTACCAGTGCGGATACATGGCGCGCAGCAGTGAAATGCCCCAAAAATTGGCGCCCTCCTGCTGGTAGGTGAACACGGTGCATTTTTCGGCCGGCAGCAACACGTTCAGGTAACGGCCGCCCCGATAGCCATACTGTTCCAGCGCCAGCAGCGTCTCTCCGTCCGCTTCGGTGTGCCAGCGGTAAAAGGTGATGGGCAAGCGCGCGGCCAGCTTGCGCAGCCGGATGAGGCTGCCATCCACCGCCCACACATCCTCGTGCGCAGCGCAGCCAAAATCGAGCATCAGCAGCGCGTTTCGCACCACTTCATCCCAATTCTGGGTAGCCCAGCCGCCGGTCGACGTGCGAAATTCCAAGCCGCCAAAAAGATTCGCCTTCACGAAGGCCGCGATTTCTTGGGCCTTCGCGGCAGTATTCCGGCCGGCGCCGTTGGATGAAACAGCGTTCGAAGTTCGGAGTTCGGAGTTCGGAGTTCCGCAGCTTCCAACCTCGAACTCCGAACTGAACAACTCCGAACTCTTGGCCCCCGCAATCACTTCCCACTTCGCACTCAACACCGGCAGCTTGCACGCCGCCAGCGTAGCCCGCACCTGGCCGTCGCCGCGCCGCATCTTCTCGTAGATGGGCAGCGCGTTGCGTCCTGCCAGCTCTCCGTTGTACTCGCCCAGGTCCTCGAGAAATCCGCTGGTAATCGGCGTACCGGGAATGCCGAGCGTCGAGGCCGTCGGCAAGTGCGGACCCGGCGGCGGCACAGGCGGGGGGACTGCCGCACCTGCGACGTTCGTCGCGTACCCGGGCGTCAGACCCATCAGCGGAACACCAAGCTCCCGGTCGCGGAGCGCCACGACGCCGTCAAGGCGTTCGCTCATGCTCGGCGCCGGCTTGCTTCGGGTTGGCCTTCCGTTAGTGCCGTTCATTCTGCTCATAGCGAAGAATTGACTCATCCGGGGCTCGGGGTCCGGGGCTCGAGACTCGTGGTTCCGGGGTTCTGTGTCCGGATCGCCGTCATTCCCGCGCAAGCGGGAATCCATCGAAAAATCTTCCTTCCCGAGTCCCGAACCCCGAATCCCGGATGAGTCAATCCCTCAATGAATCAATCCCTTCAGCCAGCTCAACCGGCGGGCTGACGACCAATGACCGCTAACCGACAACCGCCAACTGACAGCCGGTCAGAGCTTCTTCTCCAACTCAGCCTTCACGCTCTTTGCCTTGGCAATCATCCCGCTCCAATAGAGACGCGCCACGATCACTCCAACTACGAAAGCCGCCGCAATTTCGATGATTTGTGTCATAACTCCTCGCTGTTCAGTTCTTCAGTCGGTCAGTCTTTCAGTTATTCAGCCGTCGGCCGCTGTTGCCCCGGCTCCCCCGCGGATTGACCGACTGGCCGAACCACAGGACTGACAAACTGAGGACTCAAAATGCCACTCCCGGATCAGGCGGAATGCGTCCGTCCAGCAAGTCCACCGCTTTAGGGGTCGCCCGCACCTGCATCAATGAAAGGTCTGACCGTCCCGGCCGCGTACTGCGCGTTTCCAGGTAACCGCGTCCGGCGAGATAACGCAGATGAAACCACAGCTCCTGGTCCGTCAGCGGATAGCCCTGGCCGCGCGCCATCTGCACCTTCAACTCTGAGAATGGC
>JASHYZ010000276.1 GCA_030042795.1 Terriglobia bacterium
TTTTTTGCTCATAAACATCTGAAAATATGATAGATGGCACGCTTGGCTTCGCTTTCAACCAATTCCGTACTAAGCCTCTGATAGGGCAGTACTTAGCGCTGTTGGCTTCGCTTGGGTTCGTTTTCTTCTCCCGCCTTGGCTGTGCCCTGAGCTGCCAGCCGCGCCACAGCGTTCTCAATCCAAGCACGCAACGCTTCTTCGGTGGCTGCCGCCTCATACTGACGTTTGCCCGGCTGGGCGCCTAAGGGCCGGAACAGGGAGAGTTGCCCTTCGATCTGCCGGCGTGTCTCGGAGCGGCCCCGGATCACAGGCCCTACCACCGCCGCCAAGCGCGTCTTCCAAGGCTGGCGGCGCTCGCGCATGAGCCCCACGACCACCCCCAATAAGGCGTCAAGGCGGGCGTCGATCTCGGGACAGGCCGGAACCCCGGCGCCCACCCACTGCCGCAGGCGCCGCGCCTTTTGCCACCAAGTGCGTGCCAGAAGCTCCACCGCCATCGACGCGACGGCATCTGTAGGGCGGAAGATGGCCGCCAGATCACGGTGCAGACAGCAGAATTCGCGGGGGTCTTCGCCGCGGGCACGAAGCTCCCGCTCCAGCACCTCGGGACACCAGCCCTTCTTTCGGGCGTTGAGGGCGGAACGATACTTACCTGCTTTGGTCCGGGGTCCGGTGGATTTGAGGGCGTTGAGCCGGTTGGAAGCTAGGCGCAGTGGGCTCACACTGCCGACGGGCGGGGATGGGCAGGAATCCGCGGCCGACTGCGCTGCGGAGATCTGGCCCTCATACCTCATAAGTTAATATATCATGAAGTACACGCGCCTGTCAACGGAACCTATTCACTGGTGCTGGTGTCACATGTATGAAGGGGGGGCGGCGCAGCTTATCGCCCGTTGGGCTTAGTCACCCCACACCGAATCTCCCGAGTCGGTTGACCGGCGTACTCGGCAAAGTGCGTTGTGCCGATGTGTGCAATGTAGCCGTCGGGACGGATCAAGATACGACGTCCATCGGGCGTGATGATCTCGGTCGCATGACCACCGCGCAAATGATGGAAGAGCCTGCTGCCGTCGTTGAGCCGGCCGTCGGGCATTCGATCACCCGGATGCAGGCTTCCGATCGCGACGCCGGAGGATAGTGAGCTGGTTCGGTAGTGCAAGGCTAGCTGGTTGGTCGCGTCGCCGCGCTTGATGGACCGCGTTTGGTACAGGCGTTTGCTCAAGCCGAGTACCGCTGCGGCAACTGGCAGCCGCTCGGCTTCGTATGTGTCGAGAAGCGAATTGGGACCACTGCGCAGAACGTGCGCGAGTTTCCAGCCCAGATTGTATGCATCCTGAACGGCCGTGTTAAGACCCTGTCCACCTGTCGGAGGATGTACATGAGCCGCATCCCCCGCCAGAAACACGCGTCCGACGCGGAAGCGATTGACCATGCGCACCGCCGGCCGATAAATCGAACTCCAGCTCACCCGCACGATGCGATGACCGGTGGCTCTAAGCACGGCGCTCTCGATGCCTGGCAGAATCCTCTCCGCCTTAGCCGTGAGTTGGAACAGCGGCGTGCCCGGCAAGGGGCAAAGCCCCAGGGGCGAGCCTCTGGTAAGGGGCCAGATATGCCAGTCCCGACGGTCAAGTCCTTCAACCTCGACGTCAGCCACGAGCATGGGTTGTTCATCAATTGCCTCGCCTTCCAAATTCAGGCCAAGCGCTTTTCGCACCGTGCTGTGGCCTCCGTCGCAGCCGACCAGAAAGTCTGCCCGCACGGTTTCCCCGGTAGAGAGTGTAGCCTCAACACCGCGCTCATCCTGCCAAAATGTTGTCAGCGCTTTTCCGAATTCGACTTGGGCGCCCAACGAGGATAATCGCTCGCGCATGATGGATTCCGTGCACGATTGCGGCACCATCCAGACGTTTGGATAAGGCACGCTCTCGGTGGGCTGTCTGCTGGTACCCAGCGAGCCTGCTCGCAGCGAAAGCGGGCCGAAGTGAATCCGGAACTTCGGATAAGGACCGCCGGCGGCCAGGATCGCATCGATGACTCCGAGGTCTTCGAGGATTTCCAGGGTGCGAGGTTGGATGCCTTTGCCGCGCGAGCCTGCGAAGGGTATTTCCGCGGCGTCGATGAGGCGGAACGCAATCCCGCGACGCGCGAGATCCAGCGCCAGCGTCAGTCCTGCCGGGCCCGCGCCGACGATTACTACGTTTGTTTCGTACATTGTACGAATCCAGTGTAATGCATAGACTGGGTGGGTTGACCGGTCGCTTCGCGAGATCGCAGACCGCCAAGAACAGAGGTCGCCAGCCGGTCGCCTTTATTGACATCGGTTAAGGAACGTCGTAGCGTGTCAAAGACGAACTCAGAATCTCAGCACACAGCCACGACCGCGGCAAAGGGGGTAGTAATGAGCAAACTGAATCGGTGGAAGACGGTTTACGTCACTCTTGCATTTTGGGCGGCGACGATCTCCCCGGCGCAGACGTTCACGACGCTGGCGAGCTTCAACGGAACCAACGGTCGGAACCCTGCGGCTGCCCTCGTTCAGGGAACCGACGGCAACTTTTATGGAACAACTGTCATGGGCGGTACTTCCGCCGCATGCACCGCCGGGTGCGGCACGGTGTTCAGGTTGACGCGGAACGGGACGGTCACGACCGTATACAGCTTTGACCTTACGCACGGAGCATACCCTTACGGTGCCCTCCTGCTGGGCACCGATGGCAACCTTTACGGTACAACCTTCGATGGCGGAATAAACAGCGACGGCACCGTGTTCAAACTGACACTCGATGGCAAGCTCAAGACCCTGCATAGCTTCAGCTACTATGTTGACGGTGCTAACCCCCTGGCGGGTTTGGTGCAGGCCACTGATGGCAACTTCTACGGCGCAACGTTTCAGGGGGGTGCGAATGGTGACGGCACCATTTTCAGAATCACGGCGGAAGGTGAACTAACCACCCTACACGGTTTCGACTGCAACGACGGTGCCAACCCTGCCGGCGCTCTAGTTCAAGGTACCGACGGGAGCTTATACGGGACTACCAATTATTGTGGCCCTTCTTTTTATGGCACCGTCTTTAGACTTGGAGCGGACGGAGCTCTCACAACTCTTCTGAGCTTTACAGATGAGTCTAACGGCGGAGACCCGTTCGCCGGGCCGATTCAAGCGCCCAACGGAGAGTTTTATGGCACGGCCCCAGTTGGTGGGACGAACGCCTCCGGGACTGTTTACCGCGTTACTTCTACCGGAGTATCCGCCACCGTCTACAACTTCTGCACGCAATCCAACTGCGCAGACGGCTATTATCCCTACGCCGGATTGACTGAGGCCACTGACGGGAATCTCTACGGCACAACTGCGTACGGCGGCGCCAACTTTAGCAGCATGTGCGCCAATTCCACCTGTGGCACGATCTTCAAGATCGCTCCCAGTGGTGCGCTGACCACACTTTATAGCTTCTGCGCCCAAACCAACTGCACGGACGGGGCCGTCCCTTTTAGTGGCGTGGTTCAAGGCACAGATGGAAGGTTCTATGGCGCCGTAGGCGGGGGCGGAGTGAACGGCTATGGCACGGTCTACGCCTTGTACGCCGGACTACGTCCTTTCGTGGAGACCGTACCCATCACCGGCCAAGCAGAAACCGCTGTCATGATTCTGGGCACCGATCTTGCCAGCGCCACAAGCGTTACGTTTAACGGGACGCCAGCTAGCTTCACCGTCGTTTCGAGTACGGAAATCACGACTACCGTACCCACCGCCGCCACAACCGGCAAAATCCAGGTGGTGACGCCCACCGCTACACTCTCCAGCAACGTGGAATTCAGGGTGAGGCCGTGATTTTGGAGTGACGGTTGTGCGTTAACACAACAACTTCTTTCCAGCTTGTTTCGCGGCGTGGACTCACTTTGCTGGAGTGTACGGCGCTGGCAGAGTTTCCGTGGCTGGTTCACGGTTTCAGCACACGCCAGGCGGACTTGCCGGACAGTACTAAAGGACCGTGCGGTGTACAGGGTTTTCACCTCGGTCACGCCGGCGGCGCCAGTCCCCGCCAAGTGGAGGAGAACCAACGGCGATTTCGCGCCGCTCTGGGCGGCCGCTGGGCGCCCGCTAGCCTGCGCCAAATCCACTCCGCCATTGTTTATGAGGCCGCGCGTGCGGCCTGCTCAGGGGCTGGTAGTTCACAGAAGGATCGAGCGGCGCATCGCAAGACGCTCGAATACCGTCTTGCCGGATGGCCGATGCCTGATGAGCATCCGGCCCTCAGCGGGGATTCAGTCGCCGGTCGAACCTCGAAGCCTGACTTATCGAGCCCCCAGCACCACAACTCTCCGGCGGGCGATGCCCTTGTGACCTCTCAGCCGGGCGTTCTGCTCTCTGTTCGCACGGCGGACTGCCTACCGGTGCTGCTCGCCGATGTGAACCTGCACGTGGTGGCGGCTGTGCACGCGGGCTGGCGCGGCGCGCTGGCCAGAGTGATCGAGAAGACGGTGGGAGAGATGCGCCGGATTTTCGGGTCGGCTCCGGAGAACCTGGTGGCTGCCCTCGGTCCGGCGATTGGCCGTTGCTGTTATGAGGTGGGGGACGAAGTGGTGGACGCATTTCGCGCTCAGTTTATTCAATGCGACAGCTTTTTTTGCCGGCCGTCGCGCGAGCGCGAGGCGGATTACTCCCGTTCACGTTACTCTCTGCTGTTCCACACCCAGGCGCCGCCCGGCCACCGTCGCGAGCGTCCCAGCCTGCATCTTGACCTCGCGGCCATAGCCGACGATCAACTGATCGCTGCCGGCCTCAAAGCTTCGGCGATTCATCATTCCGGCTACTGCACGGCTTGCCGAGCTGACCTGTTTTTCTCCTACCGGCGTGAAGGCTCTCAGGCAGGCAGAATGTTGGCGGCGATCGGGGTTCGCGAGTAGCTCGGCGCTATCGTCGGATGACTTTGTGCAAGAACGCATGGATTCCCGCTCCCCGCTTTCGCGGGGACAAGCTTTGCGGGAATGACGACGTTGGGATAAGAGCTTGTGAATCGACCTGCGTCACCCCCGCGGAAGCGGGGGTCGGTGAGCACGCGGCGAGCACAAGTTTTCGCGCAGACTCTACACACCTATTCAGTTTCTTCCCGCCAGGCTCAACTGGCCACAGGCCG
>JASHYZ010000277.1 GCA_030042795.1 Terriglobia bacterium
AGATGTACCTGCGCGAGGTCAACGAAGAACCGGTCGTCTTCCGGTGGAAGTACAAGCTGGAAACGCTCTCGGTGGTATAGTTGCATTGCTATGTTAATTAGGAATCGAACTACTAGTATTAGGCAATTAGCGTAGGCTGCTTTGCTGCGGGCTCATGGCTGACCGCTAACAGCTTACTGCCGACTGCCAACCGTCGACTGTTAACTTTGAGGAGACTCATGGCACTGGAACGTACGTTGACCATCATCAAGCCTGACGCCGTCAAGGCCGGGCACGTAGGTGACATCATCAAGATTTTCGAGGCCAGTGGCTTCCGCATCGTCGCGGCCTGCCTGGTGAACCTCAGCAAAACGGAAGCTGAGGGGTTCTACGCCGTTCATCGCGAGCGTCCATTCTTCCCCAGCCTCACGGCATTCATGAGCTCGGGCCCCGCAATTCCAATGGTGCTGGAAAGCGAGAACGTGATTGCGCGCCTCCGCGAGGTGATGGGGGCCACCAATCCGGCCAACGCGGCGCCCGGAACCATTCGCAAGCTGTACGCTTCCAGCATCGAAGCGAATTGCGTTCACGGATCAGACGCGCCCGAGACGGCCGCCTTCGAGATCGGGTATTTCTTCCCTGGTGTGGACCTAGCCTAGCCGGGACTGTACCCGGCAACGCTCCTGCGCAACATTCGGCAGAATCTGTTCTTCGCTTTTGTATACAATTCGCTCGGCATTCCGCTAGCGGCGGGAGTGCTTTACCTTGTGTTCGGGTTGCTCTTGAGCCCGGTGGTGGCAAGCGCTGCGATGACCTTTAGTTCGGTTTCAGTCATCACCAACGCTCTGCGGCTGCGGAGGGCGAAGCTGTAGGCCGATAGACCCGCACACCATTCAATTCGGCGGGCTTGGTTGCGCGGGTCCTACCGGTTTGATTTCGCTTTTAACGGTGAACAGCTTGAAATTGAAATAAAGATGACGGTTTCGATACATCTGCCCGTTGTAGATGGAGGTGACGATAACTTCCCGGGGCAACCACAGCGCGGCTGCCGCCTGCGGAATGTGGACCTCGCCGAATTGAATATCGGTGGTCGATCTTTCGAGGCCGATGTCGAGGCGCGGCTCCAAAAGATCGAGGCGCAGCCTCACGATACGGTAAGTTTTCGCGTCGATCCATGCTACGCCTTGATACAACAGGAGCACAGACCTTCCTTCAGCGTTTGCGTAACCCTTTAACGCAGCCTCGCTGGGCCGCTCGGCGAAAGCGATGGCGTACCGGATGCCACTGGCGGATGTCTGCTCTCCGAGATACGTAGTGGTGTCATTTGCTCTCAAAGACCACTCTCGAAGCGCAGTCATTCCCGCGAAGCGGGAATCTATTTGCTCGATGCAGTATTTCCAAGAACTTGCACAATGGATTCCCGCTTTCGCGGGAATGACTGCGCTCACGGACTTCAAATGACACCAGTACCCCGAGATAACGAAAGTTGACCAAGGATTGATTCACAGGATAAAAGAGAAGCCACAAGGAGGCGAAGTCCTTCGTAAAGTTGAAGCCTTCACCGACGCCCATTGAATCCACCGGCCTCATTCGAGCGTCTGTCCGATACTCCTGGAGGCTTTCCACCGGCCCATCATGGTTGACGGTGATCAGATAATTGAAGTCGTGTTGCGTTGTCGATCTCGCCCGGCCGTCGTCATCGCATTGCTCTTGGGTGATGCGCTCTTCCGCCGCAACGCTGGGGAGATTTTGATAAAGCTGCTCGACCGTAACACCAACTTTACTTAGGATCGTAGGAAGCTCTTGCTGGCTGGCAGCAGGTTCGAGACCTTTCAATTCCGGAAAGTCGGCTAGCAGCTCCCCGAAAGGGAGATCGATGATGGTGTAGGCGTTCTTATAATACGACCCCTCTTCTGCCTGTGGCGCTGGCAAGGCTCCAAGGGCTGAGGCCAAATATCCCGGATCCTGCCCTATCTCGATCGCGAACAGAAGTGCTGCGAGGCCAAGCGCCGCCAGAATGTTGGGGTGCGATATACCGCGCACCGGTGTGCTGATCCTGAACACTATCGATTAACCTTCTTCATGTCTTTGACCAACATGGCAAAAGGGCTTCTCAGCGCGTCCTTGGTTGTGCCGTCGAGGACCTGGCTCTCAGCACGATAGAACAGCCTGATGGAGGCTTTGTCGTAGAGCAGTAGCACGGACTGCGAACCGCGCCGAACGCTCACGGCTGTGCCAGCCGCGACGGGGCCCGGCATCTCCTCAAGAACATGGATCCTCGAGAAATGGATCCTGGCTACCGCATCGGCCTTCGCGCAGTCATCCACGAGTTGCCAGGGAAGGTGGCCGAGCAGTTTCTTGGGCCCGCTCTCCTTGGCCAGAAACTCCTTCACCTCGGCTGCCTGGGAGCTTTCCATGTGGTTCAAGTCCACGCAGTAGCTCCTGGCGTGTTCGAGAGCGTCTGCGTCAAAGATTGCGCCACGCCCGCGCGAATTGTGGGAGCCGCTTGGTGAGCCTCAATTGACTGGGGCAGTCTCGCGCCCAAACCTCCACCTGCGACCCCTGGAACCTGCGCAGCGGCGACAGCGGGTTGAAGGCAGGGAATGCACATCCTCGCGACGACATCAGCGGCTAAGACAACTGCCGACAAGAAACAGGAATTCACGGGACAGCCCTCCCATTAGACCCGGGATAAATCGAGTATTTCTCAATTCTTGGACACACACAAGGGAGGCAAATAGTCGAAGGTCACAACCTTCTGATGTCGAATTGACAATTACCGCCATGCTATTTATCATCCAAGAAGCTCGTGAGGTCTGCGCGATGAGCGACAAGCGGGAGAGGGTTCGAGCACTGGTCGTCGATGACGAAGCGGCCGTGGTCACGCTGCTCTGCGCACGACTCACCATGGAGGGCTACGAATCCAAAGGCGTCTCAAACGCCGAGGAGGCGCAGGCGCGGCTCGAGGAGGAACACTTTGACCTGGTGATCTGTGATTTGCGAATGCCCGGGATGTCGGGGCTAGAACTGTTAAAGGAAGTCCGCGTCCGGTTCCCTCACCTGGCGTTCATTATATGTACGGGCGAGGACGATGTACGAACCGGCATCGAAGCGATGAAGCAGGGAGCGGCAGACTATCTGGTAAAGCCCTTGCAGCTCGATGGAATGATGGCAAGCATTGTGCGTGCGCTCGACAAGCAACGGCTGACCATTGAGCTTGAACAGTACCGGGGCCGCCTTGAAGATATGGTCGAGCAACGCACGCGGCAGTTGAAATCAGCCATCGCGCGCATCGAACATACCTACGACGAGACGCTGGCCGCGTTGGGCGGAGCGCTCGAACTCCGCGACATTGAGACCCAAGGACACTCGCGACGTGTCACCCACTATTGCCTCGAAATGGCGCGCGCCATGCAGTGCTCGAACGAGGATTTGCGCACCATCGCCCGTGGCTCGTTTCTGCACGATATCGGCAAAATCGGGATTCCCGATGCCATCCTTTTGAAGCCTGACCGCCTGAGCGAAGCAGAGACCGCCGTGATGCAGACGCACGCCCGCATCGGATACGAGCTTGTGTGCAGGATTGCCTTCCTGACGCCTGCAGCCCAAATCGTCCTAACGCACCAAGAGCGCTGGGACGGCACCGGGTACCCGCAGGGCTTGCGAGGCAAGGAGATTCCTCTGGGCGCACGCATCTTTTCGGTGGCAGACACCCTGGATGCCATGACGTCCGATCGCCCGTACCGTTCGGCCTTGTCGTTTGCCGCGGCACGCGAGGAAATTGCACGCCAAGCCGGCCGCCAGTTTGATCCCGACGTTGTAGCAGTCTTTATGGCGATTCCCGAGGAGGTATGGCGCAAAATCCGGCGCGAGGCTACCGAGCGCCCCCAGTTCGCGGTGGCGGCTCTTACGGGCTCCAGCGGCAGGCTCGACACTGCCCTTGAGGGACTGGCGGTTGCTCGGTAACTTCTTCGGGATGATCGATGCAGCCCAAAAGCCGCTCGCGTGATTTAACTTCTCGCTGCGTCGCATCTCGTAACGGTTTTAGGTCGCCGTTTTTAGAAGATCAGGTTCTCGCGGCGTGCCACCCGGAAAAGCCTCAAGACCATGGCGAAGACGAAAGTATTGATTGCTGAGGATGACCCGATTTCTCTTCGCGTGGTGGAGACCATGTTGAAGAAGTGGGGTTACGAGCCGGTGTTGGCTCACGATGGTGAAGAGGCTTTGCGAGCCCTCCAGAGCGAGGATCCGCCACGAATCGCTATCCTCGATTGGATGATGCCGCGCAAGGACGGAATCTCCGTCTGCCGCGAGCTGCGCCAGCAGACTGACCGCGCTTATGTTTACATTCTGCTTCTGACAGCAAGATCGCAGCAGCGAGATTTGGTGGAGGGGTTAGGAGCGGGTGCCGACGATTACCTCACCAAGCCCTATAGTGGTGACGAACTGCGCGCGCGCTTATTTTCGGGCGAGCGCATTCTGGAGGTGCAGCAACAACTTGTAGCCGCCCGCGAGGCGTTACGGATGCAAGCCATCCGCGACCCCCTGACGGGGCTGTTCAACCGGCGCTACATGGGGGAAGCGTTGGAGCGGGAACTACGGCGCGCTGAGCATGGCGGCCAGCCGCTCAGCATGATTATGTTGGACGTCGATCACTTCAAGCGCTTCAATGATACGTCGGGCCACCAGGCTGGCGACGATCTACTCGTCCACATCGGCTCCTTGCTGCAGGCTCGGACGAGGCGCGAAGACATCGCGTGCCGCTATGGCGGAGAGGAGTTTCTCTTGATTCTTCCAGGCGCGCCGCTCGAGGCTGCTCTTCGCCGGGCTGAGGAACTACGCTGCCAGATGCGCGAGACCACGGTGGAGCACCGGGGCCAGCCGCTTAGCCGCATCAGCGTGTCGGCGGGTGTCGCCTGCTTTCCTGACCACGGTACGACTGCTGACGAATTGCTTCGCGCTGCCGATACGGCGCTGTATCGCGCTAAAGAACTCGGCCGGGACCGTGTGGAGGCATGCGAGCGGCCGGTGCCAATGACGGCGCCGGCGCCACTGGGATAAGGCTGGAGACGCGAGGGGCGCGCCCATCAGTTGCTTTCGACGGCCAGCGCTACTGCATTTCCACCGCCGAGGCAAAGCGCCGCGATGCCGCGCCTGGCATGACGGCGCCTCATTTCATGGAGCAGCGTAACCAGCACTCGCGCTCCCGAGGCGCCGATGGGATGGCCGAGCGCGACAGCGCCGCCATTCACGTTGGTCTTTTCGGGGTCGAGGCCAACTTCTTGAATCACAGCCAGCGCCTGCACCGCGAAAGCCTCATTGAGCTCCACAAGATCGACGTCTTCAATTTTCCAGTGTAGCTTCGCCAGCAGCTTCCTCACCGCTTCCACCGGAGCCATCATCACCCAGCGAGGCTCCACGCCGCTCACCGCTTGCCCCACAACTTTCGCAAGCGGGCTCTTGCCCCACTCGCGTGCTGTCTCTCGTGAAGTTAGCACCAGGGCCGCGGCGCCGTCGTTGGTGCCCGGAGCGTTACCTGCCGTCACGGTGCCGTCAGGCTTAAACGCCGGCTTGAGCTTGCCGAGCGCTTCAAGGGTGCTGTCGGCGCGCGGCGATTCATCGATGGCAAACTGCACCGGGTCGCCCTTGCGCTGCGGAATGGGCACCGGAACAATCTCCTGACTGAACCGGCAGCTCTTGATGGCGTCTGAGGCGCGGCGATGGCTTTCGATCGCATACGCATCCTGGCGCTGTCGCGAAATCTTGTACTTTTCCGCAACGAGTTCCGCCGTCATCCCCATATGAAAATCTTCGTAAGCGTCCCAGAGACCGTCCTGGATCATCGAGTCCAGTATCTTGCCGTGTCCGAGGCGGTATCCCTGGCGAAGCTGCGGCAACAGGTAGGGCGCGTTACTCATCGATTCCATGCCGCCCGCCACCACGGTCTCAACATCTCCAAGCTGGATACCTTGCGCCGCGAGACCGACTGCCTTAAGGCCCGAACCGCAGACCTTATTGATAGTGAGCGCCGCCACGTGATTTTCCAGGCCGCCTTTCAGGCCCGCCTGCCGCGCCGGATTTTGTCCCAGTCCGGCTGAAATCACGTTGCCCATGATGATCTCGTCCACTTGGGCGGGTTCAATTCCGGCGCGCTTCACGGCTTCGCGCACGACAATCGCACCCAAGTCAATGGCTGACAAAGGGGTGAGAGATCCCAGGAATTTGCCGATGGGAGTGCGGACCGCGGAGAGAATGACTGCTTCTCGCATCGTCGTACAATGAAAGGATATCTAGGCTCTTATCAGAGAGTCGAGGGACTTGCCCGCAACCTCCGAGCCACGACAGTGACGAAGCCAGGAAATCCGGAGCAGATTCGGGTTCCTGAGGATAGGCCGCCCTCCGTTCTGGCGACTTGCTACTTTCCGCCCTGGCGAGCCTAGCTAACCTTATTGCCGGCACTTACGCTGCAGAGTGTCGTGGAGCCGCTGGCGAACCGCAATGGGTAGGGGAAAAAGGCGCCCATCGCAGTAAAGCTCGATGGTTTTCCTCGTCGTATCCACCACCACTTCGCAGTGATGGCAGCCGCAAGCGTGCGCTTCAATGGCCCGTTTCAACTCCGGATCAAGGTCGCCGTCCAGGTAATTCGATATTTCTCTAAAAACTTCCCGGCAATTCAACGTCAAAACCTCATGATTACTTGAAAACCTTGCTCAACTCTTCTCGCAGCCGCAGACGCGCCCGGAACAGCCGCGCCTTCACGGCGCTGATGGTTAAACCGAGCATCTCCGCCGTTTCCTCGGTGGAGAGACCCTCCACGTCCCGCAGCATAAAGACGGTACGGAACGAAGGAGGAAGGTCCTGAATGGCTTTCTCCAACCTCTCGCGCGTTTCCGTGCGCCCCAAGAGCTGCTCGGGATTTGGCTTCCAATCGGCGAAGTCGCGCGGAATCACTTCGCCGTCCTCCTCGATGGGATCGTCGAGCGAGACGGAGCGGTCCGTACGGCGCTTGCGCAGCTTCATCAACGCCTGATTCACCGCGATGCGCACGATCCAGGTGTAAAAGCGAGAGTCTTCCCGGAATTTTGGTAAATTTTCGAAAGCTTTGAGGAAAGTCTCCTGCAGCACGTCCTCGGCGTCTTCGGGATTGCCGGTAATGTTCAGGCCGAGCCGGTAGATCTTGTGCTCGTACCGGTTCACCAGCGACTCGAAAGCCTCGTAGTGGCCCGCTTTGGCTGCCGTCACCAGCGCCGCTTCGGTTTGTTCTACCGCTTGTGGCACAGCTTCGCTCATCATCATGGATCGCCGGCACAGGCCGGCGCCTACTGTCGAGAGGTACGGGAAGACCTGCGGTCTGCTCCCCTCTCTGCATCCAGCATACGGGAAGCAGCCCGGAGATTCCAGCCCCGATGCGGCCGCGGCTCTGCCTCTCGGCACTCGCAGTTGCATCTCGGCGTCTGAACGTTGCACGAATCGATTGCCAGACCTTCACCATCAATTAGAGAATAAGCAGGTTGAAAGGATTCTGGCGTTACGTCCTTTTGAGATGCCAGTTTCCGAACTGGGAGATCAACACGATGGCCGGAGCTGTGGCAACCACCGAAGTGCAGCATCGTGGGCTTCTCGATCAAATTAGGGCCGCCCGCGCGGGAACCGACGGCCTTTTCGAGATTCTTCGGCAAGAAGCCCTCTATGACCGGCCCATCGCCGAGCGCCATCGAATCATTTTCTACATTGGGCATCTTGAAGCTTTTGACCACAACCTGTTGGCTCCTGCTTTGGGCCTCGGGGCCTCCCATCCGGAATTTGACAAGCTCTTTGCGTTTGGAATTGACCCCGTGGATGGCGGCTTGCCGAGCGACCAGCCGTCGGACTGGCCGTCTATCGAACAAGTGCGGCGCTACGCCCGCTCGGTGAGAGAGAGGCTGGATGAGCGCCTCGCGCGGCACGCCCTATCCGAGTCTCTTCTGCACGTCGCCCTCGAACACCGGTTGATGCACGCCGAGACCTTGGCTTACATGTTCCACCAGCTTCCTTCGGACCGGAAGATTGGCCAATCGCAGGCGCCGCAGCCGCAGGCCCGGGCGGTGACTCCTCGCATGATCGAGATTCCGGCCGGTGTGGCCACGCTCGGCATGCTGCGTCCGAAGCCGTCTGAAAAGAGTCCTGCGACGTTCGGATGGGACAACGAGTTCGAGGCGCAGCAGGTAACCGTGCCTGCCTTTGCCATCGACGTCTACAATGTGACCAACGCTCAGTTTCTCGATTTCATGCGCGCCGGTGGCTATAGCGAGCCGAGCCTGTGGAGCGAAGCCGACTGGAATTGGATTCAATCGGAGCAGATCCGCCACCCCCGGTTCTGGATTTCCTCGTTCAAAAACGGGGGGGACACCTGGCTTTACCGCACGATGTTCGATGAGCGCCCACTCCCGCTGGATTGGCCGGTTTACGTTAGCCACGCGGAGGCCTCGGCATACGCGCGTTGGGTGCGGAAGGCGCTGCCGACGGAATCGCAATTCCATCGCGCCGCCTACGGAGCTGAGAATGGTGAACGCGATTACCCTTGGGGCGCAGAGCCGCCCGATGGGCGCCAGGGCAACTTTGACTTCCACCGTTGGGACCCGGCGCCCGTTGGCTCCTATCCCTCCGGCCGCAGCGCTTTCGGCGTCGAAGACCTCGTGGGTAATGGCTGGGAATGGACTTCCAGCGTGTTCGGTCCGCTGCCGGGATTCGAAGCATTCGCGTTTTATCCGGGCTATTCGGCAAACTTCTTTGACGGCCAGCACTACGTGATGAAAGGCGGATCACCCCGTACTGCGGCGCCTCTTCTCAGGCGCTCATTTCGCAACTGGTTTCAACCTCACTACCCGTTCGTCTACGCAGCTTTCCGCTGCGTCAAAAACTGACTCCTTGCGAGGAGCGTCAGCAGCATCCGGCTATACTCGCGCCCTGCCAATATACGCCAGAGTAGGTCGGCATCTAATGTGAGCGCCTACCGTGACTGACGTACGCGGGCCCGGAACATTTTTCATCCTTCGTTGCGGCACGAAGGACTATGTCCTATTCGTGCCGCAGAGCCGCGAGGGGATCAATTAGGGACGCTCGCCTTGCCGGCGCATAGCCAGCGAGAATCGCGGCGCTTAGGAGAACGGCGCCGGCCAGTGCCAGGGTTCCCGGATCATTGGGCTGGGTCTCGAACAGAAACGATTTGACAAGCCGGGACGCGCTCAACGCGGCAGGCACGCTGATCGCGAGCCCCACCGCGACCAGTATTAGAACGCGGCGCAGAATCATCCAAACCACGGCGCCGCGTTGCGCGCCCAGCGCCATACGGATTCCGATCTCGCCGGTTTGCCGCGCGACGTTGTACGACATCGTTCCGTAGAGTCCCACGCACGCGATCAGGAGAGCAAGAACTGCGAAACCCGTACACAATTTCGCGAACATGACTTCGTGGCTGATCGTCCGATCGATTTCCGCCGCCTGCGTGACCACGTTGGTGACCGGTATGCGGGAATCTGCCTCCCGCACGATCTCCTGCACACTCTTGACATACCTCAGCGGATCACCCGCAGTGTGCAGCGCGTAGGTCATTCCGTCCGGAGAAAACTGGCTGGCCGCTACGAACACGGTCATTGCACTTCCATTTTTCAGACCACCGTACCGCAGGTTAGCCGACACGCCGACAATTTCGAGATCGCGCTTCTCGTCCGGGAGCACAATGCGTCTGCCCACCGGATTCTCGTTCCCGAAGTAAGTTCGCGCCAGCCGTTCGCTGACTACTGCAACCGGCATGGAGCCCGCTTGGTCGCGGTCGTCAATCTCACGCCCGGCCAGGATCGGAATCTGCATCGTGGTGAGGAAACGCGGTCCGGCGGCCAGGACGCCTGCGCCTTCGATGGTAACAGCGCCGATTTTCATTGGCCCCCTGATTGCCTGCCCGGCGAAGCCGGCATTGATGATCGAGGATTGCGAAAGCGTCGCGCTGCTCACGCCGGGGATCGATTCGAAGCGCTTGCACAGGTCAGCGTAAAAAGTGGCGATCTCCGGGTCGCGATGCCCGGCCTGGCGCGCATTCAATGAGAACAGAAGGATGTTCTCGCGGGCGTATCCCAGTTGGACGGAGTGCAGCTTGTTGAGTGTCCGGACAAACAGACCCGCGGCGACCAGGATGAGAAAAGAGAACGCGATTTGGGCGACCACCAGAACCTGCTGCGCGCGGCGGCGCGGTCCGCCCCCGCGGCCGTTCTTTAGCGCGGGCATGACGTCCGGACGCGT
>JASHYZ010000278.1 GCA_030042795.1 Terriglobia bacterium
GAGATTACGGCGCCGCTCGCAATGATCTCGTCAGTCAAGCGCTTATTCTCGCGAGGATAGGTCACATCGATGCCGCACCCGAGCACCGCCACCGTCTTGCCGTGAGCTTCAAGAGCCCCGCGGTGTGCGGCCGAATCAACGCCTCGAGCGAGCCCGCTCACGATCACCACGCCGCGTTGGGCCAGGTCAGCCGCCAATCGATGGGCTACTGAGCTACCGTAGGCGGTTGGGCGGCGTGTGCCCACCATGGCAACCGCATGACGGAGAAGGATGCTGGAGTCGCCGCGAACATACAGAACCAGGGGTGGGTCTGCGATTTGCTTCAGTAGCGGTGGGTATTCATCACTCCCAAACGGCACCAGTTTGCACCCGCACTTTTCGGCAGCGGCCACTTCCCTTTCAGCCTCCGCTAGGCCGGAACCAGCCCGAAGGCGCTGAGCCACACGTCCCGCCAAGCCGCAGCCTTCAAGCGCGGTCAGCGTCGCCGCATAGACGGCCTCCGGCGACCCGAAGTGCTCCACCAGTTTGTGCGCGGTGCGGACCCCCACGTCGTCCACGCGCGCAAGACCCAGCCAATGCTGGATTGCCATCTCACTCACAGCCAACCCTATCGACCACCGGGATACACAAGCACACCTCGGTGCGAGCTTCTTCCCAGTTAGTCAATGGCAGTCTGACCACTTCGAACGGGAGATGTCAAGAGGAACAACCAGACCAGTGACACTACGGACGCTCCGCCCGATGCTACGGGCAGGTTTTACGTACCACCCGTAGATGTCGAGCAGGGTAAGCCGGCTCGCGCCTATTGCTCGTCCGCCGACGGCCCGTAGATCGCCGGCACCGGAACGCTGTTCAGGCGCAGGTATACCCCAAGCTGCGCTCGATGATGGACGAGATGGTTCAGGAACATCTCCCGATAGGCCAGAAAGCGAGACCCCTCAAAGAGGACGTTGCCCTCGAATGAGAGCTTCCACGGTTCACTCCAGGCTTCATTCGGCACACCCGCGAGAGCCTTGCGCACGTTTGCTGCGCCCTCGTCCAAGGCTTTCACAAGCTGGGCCGCAGACTCGAAGGGCAATGGAGTATAACTACCCGCCGTGAAATCGAACTGCGGCGTGGTCAAAACGGTTACTCCGAACTCGGCAAGCTGGGCGATGTGCGGCGCGAGTCTCCCAAGCGGCATAGACTTGGGATGAGGCACGAACTCGGGCTTTGACGGAACCCTCTCCAGTGTCCTTCGTGTATTTGCGATCTCCGCGTCAAACTCGGGCAGAAGCGCTTCACTGATCGTCATACTCCCTCCACTCGCTGTATTTAGTACGGCTCTCACTATAAGCGAATATCAAGCAGAATTTTGCGGAAGTCCGTCGGTTAACCTCATAAGGCCTGCCGGGAATAGAAGTGGGTGCTGGCTGGCACGAGGTCAAGCGGACAGGTGAGGTTGAAGGCTCTGCCCCATTTGCACACTTCGCAGAACAGGTTGCCCAGGGCGCACATCCTGCAGTTGTACTGGCCGCGATAAATGCCGGAGTGGTAGTAACCTGCCCCCTCGTAAGGGGTAAGCTACGAGTGCCAAGAGCCGCAAGGTCGCGCATACATCGCTTCTCATGTATGTCCCTACCGCCGACACGCCGCTCGAATGCAGGATGTCCAGCATGTAATACCCCGGGAGCGTCCCGAAGTAGGTTAGCGGCTGTGAAAGAAAGAACTCTTCGCAATCCGCTGCTGGTTTCAGGGTCACCGAGCCAGCTTAAATTCCAGTAGCGTCAGCGTGAAGGGCCTAAAGGAGTAGTCAAACGACTCGCCGCTGATCGCTGCGAGCCGGCTGCTGAGCGAGACTCGCAGAGGGTTGTCGCGGCTGTTCATCACTTCCGCTGTCAGGCCATGTTCATGATCTTCCAAAGTGTAGACGATGCTGCGTGCCACCGGGGCCGGGAAGCCATCCAACCGGAAATGTACAGGTAGTGTCTGCTCTGTCGCATTCACGGAATAGATGCGCAACTGTTTGCCGTCCGCGCTCACGGTGGCGCTGAGATCGGGTTGCTGCTGCGGCCAAGGTTGCGGCGACGATCGTTCCAGTTTCAACGGGTAGCTTCCTGCAGCCCGCGAGTAGAGCTTCTGCGCGTAGTACGCGGGCGACTCATAAATCCAGCCTGGGCCCGTCACCACGAACCCGGAGCCGAAGCTGTCTGCGAAGTTGGAGCGGTTGCCGATCTCCACCAGGCCGGCGTAACGCTGAAGCAGGTTGAGGTAGCGGGCCACGCTCAGCCCGTTGGCCAGCGTTTGCAGCATGCCCCGCCGCAAGCCCCAATCACCCGCCGTGGTGTTCCATTCCGTTACCGCCACGCGAATATCCTTGCCGCCGCCGTTTTGCGCGATCCAGTCCTGCAGGTTTTTGAAGCTCTGATTCTCGTGCGTCAGGTCGTCAATTTCGTAATGGTGCGGCGCGAGGTAGTCAAACGCAGTCCCGGCCGCAGCGAGCAGGCTTGGCGTAGGAAACGACGAGATCAGCTTGATGGACGGGTCAGCCGCTTTCATGGCCTCGGCGAACGAGCGCACGGTGGTGTTGTAGGCCGGCACGTCCACCTCGTTGCCGATCTGCCAATACTTCACGCCGTATGGGTCGCGATGGCCGTTCTTGGCGCGCATCGCGCCCCAATGCGTTTCGGGTCCGCCGTTGCAATACTCAACCTCAGACGCGGCGTCGGCGGGCTGCTTGCCGGTCCAACGCACGCAGATGAGCGGCTCCGCGCCCACGTGCTTGCAAAGCTGAACGAATTCGTCGATGCCCACGAAGTTTTCTTCAAGGCCGCTCCATACGGTGGTGAACGGCTTGCGCTCGTCCCAAGGACCGACGCCGCCCTCCCAGTCATAGTTTTCGGTGGTGCTGCCGCCGAAGCGAATCACGCCGGGGTGCATGGCCGCGAGCGCCGCCACCACGTCCGGACGCCAGATGCCGAGAACTGCGTCCGAGCCGATCAAGTAGACACGATCGAGCCACAGCGTGCCGGCGCCTTCGAAATCGATCGTCAGCGTGGCATTGTCGAGGGTGCGCGTGGCGCGCAGCTCCGCCTCCGCGGCGGTCCATTGTTCGCCAGCGCGACCGAGCGCCACCGGACCGGCAATCATTCCGCCCCCGCCGTGCAGACTGGCGCGCACCTCGACGCCGTGATCGCTCCGCATGTGAAGGCGCAGCTTGTAGGTGACACCTTGCTTCACGTAGAAACCGTCCTGCGAGATACCTGCGCGCGCGTGCGGCGCCGTAATCTCAATCTTTTCGGAGCGCGCCCCATTGTAAGGGTTCGCCGTATCGACCGAGTATTTCGCAACCTCGACAGCGCCGTCCGGATACCAGGGCCGGTGAGGCTCATCAGTCTCAGCTTTATAGGTTACGTGGCACGGCGGAGCTTCTTCAAAGCTCGTCGAAACCACCTGCTGCGCAATGATGGAGGGGATCAGGTTGCAGAGAATCTCAATGAACTGGCCCTGCTGCATGGCGTTGATGGGCCGCTTCGTGAGATGCCCCGCGAGAATCGTGACGTCTTCCCTACTTGGCGTCGACGTGGGCTGCTGAGCAGCAACAGGACTCAGAAGCAGCAGAGCGAATGCAAGCGAAATCGACGGCATGGCATCTCCTCGGGCTCGGTGAAATCTCGTTCAAGACCCCACGGCATGATAAACGATGTTGACGTTTGGGGTGGGGGAGAATTGGCGAGAGGCAGGCAGTTCCTCAGGAGAATGGTGAGGGCTTCGAGGTCGGGTTGGGATGCGATAAGGTACCAGCTTCTGACCGCTTTATGCGGCACGGCCCTACAGGCCCAATCATAACGGTTTGCCGGTTTATCGTCCCATTGGTTTGGGATCAGTGCAAGCAACGTTGGAACTTATTCGTGCCTTAGCGCGACCATGGGATCGACGCGCATCGCCCGCCGCGCGGGAATGTAGCAGGCGAGCATCGCGACAACGAACAACACGGCGATCGCCGCCGCGAACGTTACGGGATCCGTCGACTTGACCCCGAATAGCAGGCCGCGCAGAAACCGGCTCAGCGCCAGCGAACCAGCGAAACCGGCCAGGATGCCGGTTCCGGCAAGCCAGGCTCCTTCACGCATGACCAGGCGCAATACGTCCTGACGCTGCGCCCCCAGGGCCACGCGAATCCCGATCTCATTGGTGCGCCTGCCGATCATGTAGGCCATCACGCCATAGGTCCCGACCGCCGCAAGAATCAAGGCGAGCGCAGCGAATACGGCCGTAAGAAGGGCTGAAAAGCGGCGCGGCGCGACCGAATTGGAGAGCAGTTGGTCCATGGTCACGACCTCGGTGACGGGGAGCGAAGGGTCGATTTTGTGGATAATGGCTGTCGCCGCGGACGCGAGCAGCCGCGGGTCAGACGCGGCGCGAATGAGAAGGAACGGCGTCCAGCCGCCTGAGAAATAACTGTCGTAGGTAGGAGCGGCATCGAGCCCGAATTGATGGACGTCGCCCACGATGCCGACGATGGTCCACCAGCACGGCTTGGGCTCCAGGGAGCAAAGATTGATGCGCTTGCCGATGGCGTCGCCATGAGGCCAAAATCGGCGCGCCATGGCTTCGTTGATATCGAGGTTCAGGGCGTAATCTTCCGGACCAACCGCGCGGCCCCGCACCAGCGGAATGCCCAGGGTTGAAAAATAGGCGGAAGTGACGCCGCGCGTCTGAGTGATAGGACGCACGCCGGCATCGGGAATCGGCTGCCCCTCGATTACAAAACGAGACGCCTGCTGGAATGCGGACCCCAGTGGCAACACGTCAATTCCGGCGGCGGACTTCACACCGGGCAAGCCTTCCACGCGATCGATGATCTGCTGAAATTCGGACGACTGCTTCTGCGCAAGGGATTTCCACTGCGCGAGGGTCATCTTGCCGGCTTCCGCAGCCGGAACTGCCGCCTGCGGGATGTACATGCTCAGGAGGTGATCGGCGCGAAATCCGGGGCTCACTTTGAGGAGGTCGTTGAGGCTGCGCAGCAATAGCCCGGCGCCTGCCAGGAGGACCAGCGCGAGCGCGACTTCCGAAACCACCAGCAGGTTGTGCAGTCGGCGGCTCGAAAACGCCCCGGTGTTTCGGCCTCCGCATTTCAAAGCAACGTTTACATTGGTCTTGCGGGCTTGTAGCGCCGGCAGCAGGCCGCAAAGGAGGCCCACGGCGATGCACAGAGCCGCTGTGGCAGCAAGCGCTCTGCAGTCGAGTGTGATCTTGTGGACCACCGCAAGCGCCGGCGGGGCCAGAGCGCCCAGGAATTTCACGCCTGCCGCGCTGAGTGCGACGGCTACGGCGCCCCCGAGGAGCGCCAGCACGACGCTTTCGGTAAGCAATTGGCGCGCAATGCGGCCCGAGTCCGCGCCGAGGGCCGTGCGCAGGGCGATTTCCGTTTGGCGGGCTGCGTTTCGCGCCAGCAACAAATTCACCGCGTTGGCACAGGCAATCAACAACACAAGTCCGACGGCGCCGAAGAGCACCAACAGGCCTTGGCGCATTTGGGCCGCCAAGGGATCCTGCATGCGGCGAACGACCACTCCGAAGTTTCTGTGTTCCGTTGGGTACTGAGCGGCCGAGCGCCGGTTCAGTGATTCAAATTCCGCGCGAGCCCGGGCCAGGGTTACGCCGGGCTTCAGGCGGGCGAGAGCGACCACCCCGTGATAGGTGTGGTCGGCCGGACTCTCCTGGCATAGGCCCATGGGCATCCACAAATCCGGTGAATCGAGTAGGCCCGCATCTCCCGGCACGACACCCACAACCGTGTAGTGGGAACTATCGAGCGTAAGGGTGCGCCCCACAACGTTCGGATCTGCGCCAAAACGGCTTTGCCAGAAATGACGGGTCAGAATCACAACGGGCGGACCGCCCGGGCGGTCATCCTCCGGAACAAAAAACCGGCCCGCGACCGGTTTTTCGCCAAGCATGGAAAACAGGTTGGAGGTTGCGCACGTCAGGCTAATGTGTTCGGGGCTTTGATCTCCCGTGAGATTTGCTCCCCTGTTGGCCCACCAGGAATAAGCCGCTATCCCGGACACCGTGGTCGCTTCTTTCTGCCAATCGTGAAAATCACCCGGGGACAAACCGCCCAGCGGAACCGCGGGCAAGTACGTATTCCAGATTTCAATCAATTGTTGCGGCTGGTCATAGGGCAACGGCCGCAACAGCACGCGTTCAATGACGCTGAAGATGGCGGTATTGGCGCCGATGCCGAGGGCGAGGGTGAGGACGGCGACGGCTGAGAATCCCGGCGATCTTGCCAGCAGCCGTAAGCCATAGCGCAGGTCCTGCAAAAGGGTTCGCATGGTGTAATTCCCATCCAGTTCTGTACGGCACCGAGCCGTCGACCTGAACTCAGATTATCACTTCAAACAGTGAGCGTCTGCGGCTTTTGCTGACGCCACACTCTCAAATACCGCGGACCCAACCGCGGGGTCCGCTCCACCGT
Source organism: Terriglobia bacterium (assembly GCA_030042795.1). The sequence continues at coordinate 6,467 of JASHYZ010000278.1, forward strand.
GCTAAGGGATTTAGGGGTCGGAGCTTCGGCAGTTCGGTAGCTCGTCGAAACAGATTAACACTGCCCGGCAATCCTGAGGAAAGAACGCGTGTCGCACAAAGGGCCATTTGTGAGACGCGTTCAGCGCTG
>JASHYZ010000279.1 GCA_030042795.1 Terriglobia bacterium
AGGTTCCGCTGCGCTCCACCTACGGCTATTCATGGTGTTGCCCTTCGGGCAACGAATGGGTCAGCCTTCGGGCAACGTTCAGGTCGTCAAAGCGGGGATTCATTTCGGAGCGCAACGCTTTTCGCGGTTGCAAATGGCAAGGATGTGGTATGCTATTCGCTGCCCTACCGACCGGTAGGTAGGCTCAGAAAGAAGGCGCCTAGTCATCACGGGAGTAGTCAGGGGGCGCTGGCGAATCACCGAGCAGACCAGAAGAGAGGAACCGAGACCATGCTCAAGACGGGAGCGGAAATTCTTTGGGAATGCCTGGAGCGTGAAGGTGTGGAGCACGTCTTCGGCTATCCCGGCGGCGCGATTTTGCCCGCCTATGACGCGCTGAAGCACAGCCGGATTCACCACATTCTGGTTCGTCATGAGCAGGGCGCCACTCACATGGCGGACGGGTACGCGAGGGCCAGCGGGAAGGTGGGAGTGGCTGTTGCAACATCGGGGCCCGGCGCCACCAACATGGTAACAGGCATCGCCACGGCCATGTTGGACTCCTCTCCCATCGTCTGCATCACGGGGCAAGTAGGCAGCAAGCTGATCGGCTCCGACGCATTTCAGGAGACTGACATCACCGGCGTCACGTTACCCATCACCAAGCACAATTACCTGGTAACCCACCCTTGTGAACTGGCCCGCACGCTTCGCGAAGCGTTCTACGTGGCGCGCTCAGGGCGTCCCGGCCCGGTGCTGGTGGACATCACCAAAGACGCGCAGCAAACATCGTGCGAGTTTGACTGGCAAGCGGCCCGGCCGCAGTTGCCCGGCTACCGCCCTGACCTGTCGCCCTCACAGAAGGAGTACGCGCGCGCGCTCGAGCTGATTCACAACGCCAAGCGGCCCCTGATCCTGGCCGGACACGGCATCCTGGTGTCGGGTGCGATGCGCGAGGTGCGCGAACTGGCCGACCGCACGGGTATTCCCGTGGCTATGACTCTGCTCGGGCTCGGCGCGCTGCCTGCCTCTCACCCTCTAAATCTCGGCATGATGGGCATGCACGGCGAAGCCTGGGTGAACCACACTATTCAGGACGCCGATCTGCTGATTGCGCTGGGGATGCGATTTGATGACCGCGTGACCGGCAGCCTGAAGACCTACGCGCCCAATGCGAAGAAGATCCACGTGGAAATCGATCCCGCCGAAATCAACAAGAACGTGAAAGTGGACGTGGCCCTCATCGGTGATCTTCGCGAGGTACTTCGCGAACTGCTGCCGCGCATCCAGGCCGTGGACTGCGGTGAGTGGCGGGATACCATCGACCGCCTGAAGGGTGATGCCGCCGTGCGCGACATCCAGAACCTGCCCGATCTGGGGCACCTTTACGCCGCGCACGTCATCAACGACCTGTGGCACGAAACGCGCGGAAACAACACGGTGGTGGTAACTGATGTCGGCCAGCACCAGATGTGGGAAGCGCAGTATTACAAGCACGATGAGCCGTATTCCCTGATTACGTCGGGCGGCCTCGGCACCATGGGATTTGCGCTGCCTGCCGCCATCGGCGTCAAAGTGGCGCGCCCGGAGGCGGAGGTGTGGGTGGTGGTGGGCGACGGCGGCTTCCAAATGACTATGGCGGAAATGGCCACCATTGTTCAGGAGAAGCTGAAGGTGAACATCGCCATCATCAACAATGGCTATCTCGGGATGGTCCGCCAATGGCAGGAGTTCTTCTACGAGCGAAACTATGCGGCCACGCCCTTGCTGAATCCCAGCTTCAGCAAACTGGCGGAAGCTTACGGCATTCGCAGCACAGTTGTAACCGAACGCTCCCAGGTGATTCCAGCGGTGCGCGACGCGCGCGAGCATGACGGGCCGATGCTGATTGATTTCAAGGTGGACGAAGAGGACTCCGTCTATCCCATGGTTGCGGCCGGAGCGGCGTTGCATGAAATGATCCGCCGGCCCAACCCGCTTGAGGAGACGGCGGCGGACGAATAGACGGCTGGGGAAAAACTCCTGAAGCCTGTCATTCCGAAGCCTAGGAGACGAACACAGGTCATTATGCTAAACACTTTCGTAGTCCATGTGGAAAACAAGCCGGGCGTGCTCAGCCGGGTGGCGTCGCTGTTCCGCCGCCGCGCCTTCAACATCGATTCGTTGACGGTGGGACGGACCGAAAATCAGGAAGTGTCGCGAATGACCATCACGGCGGACGCCGATCCTGATCAGGCCCGCCGCATCGAGGCCAATCTCTACAAGCTGGTGAACGTTCTTCTGGTGGAGAACATCACGAGTGAACCGGCCATCACGCGCGACCTCGCCATGATCAAAGTGTCGGCTCAGCACGAAGCGCGCTCACACGTGTTGGAACTGGCCGAAGTGTTCCGGGCGCGCGTGGTGGACGTGGCGCCAGAATCACTCACCATCGAGATTACGGGCGGCGAGGACAAGATTGACGGCCTGCTGGAGGTGCTGCGTCCCTACGGCGTGATCGAAATGGTTCGGACCGGGATCGTAGCCATGCGGCGGGGCAAGAAGTCGGCGGTTAATGTGGGAGCCGACTCTGGGGTTCAGACCGCGGAACCAACTGCGGTGAACGATGACATGCAGAGCGTATGAAAACGGTGACCAGTGGTGAGTGACAAGCCAAAAGACCGCCCCGGGCTCCGCCGGCTATACAGAACGCATTAAGTCGCTGACCGCTAACCACCCGGCACTGCCCTCAAGTGTGAATTTCGGGAATGCTCAACGTGGCCACACGCTGGAGTTCTTTCACCACCGCGTCAACGCCCTGGTCATCGAGAATGCCTAGGAGCCGGCCTATCGCTTCCTGCACCGCAGGGTCCTGGCCGCGGGCGGCGCTCTGAAGCTTCAGAGCCTGCGTCAAGGCTTCTCCACCGCCAGAGTTGAAGGTATCGAGGAGTTTCGCGTATGAGGCCGCTGTGGCGTGGCGCGCAGCGTCGATCTGCTTTCCAACCTGCGCCGCGTCCGTTCCGAACTGAGTTCCGTCTTCCAATTCAGCGTAAGCAATGGTGCCGATGAGGCGCGTGAGAGGCTGGCGCGGAAAGTTGGCGACGTTGCTCACCTGGAAGTGCTCTGAATGGTCTGCCCCAAGCTGCCCTGTCAGCCAGTTGTCACTTCGGTTTGAGAGAGTACTCTT
>JASHYZ010000280.1 GCA_030042795.1 Terriglobia bacterium
CTGGAGCCTGGCCTCGATTTGCGAAGTCAGCGCTGGATCGCTCGTCGCCTGCTCGGAACTCTGCAGGGCATTATTCCGGCGGCATCCCGCGAGCAGGAACAACCCACAAACCAAAGCGGTTCCGGCTTTGAAGCTTGCTTTTCGCATTGCGGTCCTCCTTCAACGAGGCGCCGAGCCTCTCATCTCCGCTACGGCGAGGCGGTCAATGATGAGCTTTACGCCCTTCTCCGATTGGGCAATCTGCTCCACTCGCCTCTTGTCGGCTGCACTCGCGACGGTTCCTTCCAGCGTCACTGTGCCATTCTGCGAGCCGACTCGGATGTCCTGGCTCTTCAGCGTAGAATCCTGCCAGAGCTTGCTCTCAATATCTGAAATGATCGTTGCGTCCTCTCCCTGAACACCTTTACCCGGCGAAGCGGCTAGCTCGAAGACCGAGCCAGCGCCATCCGACCCCCCTTGGGAGGTCGTCCCATAGAAGGTTCCGTCTTTGCCTTGGGTTACGCCAGTTTCGGGAAATCCTCCATCTGCAGCAGTGAACGCGTAAACGACGTGAAAATTGCCGGCCCTATCAATGCTGAAAACCGATCCACAACTCGATCCGGCGCAATTATTGCCTCCCTGTCCCATCGTGGTTCCATAGAAGTTTCCGTCGGTTGCTCTTGATACCGGCGCCATCGGACTCGAACCGTCCGCTCCCGACAATGAGTGAAGTACCGTAAAACCTCCCGAGGTGCTGACTGCGAAGACAGTCCCTTGGCCGGAAGTCCCGCCGCTACTTGTGGTCCCGAGGAGGTACCCGTCAGATGATTGCACCAACCCGCCGTTCGGGACAGCGCCGTCAGGGCCGGAAAAGGAGTGCAGTACCGTCAGGCTTCCCGAGGCGTTTATCCGAAAAACCACACCCTTGTTGTGAGCTCCGCCCGCCGCCGCCGCGCCATAGAAGTTGCCATCACCAGCTTGCGCTAGGCCAGGCGCAGGGTTCGCTCCGTCCGCTCCCGTGAACGAATGCAGCAGGGTGAAACTGCCCTTCGAATCGATTTTGAAAATCACACCGCACCCGCCCTGACAGCTTGAAGAGGTGCCTCCGTAGGTCGTCACTCCGTAGAACTGACCCGCCCCGGTTTGCAACAGCGATCCAGCGGGCGCAGCGCCGTCGCGGCCGGAAAACGCGTGGAGCACCCTGAGGTTTCGAGCGGCGTCAATCCTGAAGATGGTTCCACAGCCTGTGCTGTCTGCCGGACATTTCGTCATGCCGCCCGAGGTCGTGGCCCCATAGAAATCTCCGTCGGTTCCCTCAACCAGAGCACCGTGAGGAAAGCCGCCGTCAGCGCGAAGGGAGAACGAATGCAAAACGATCAAATTCCCTCGCGGATCCAACCGGTAGACGCTGCCGCAAGAACCGCCGAAGACTTGGCAGCCGGCAGAAAGGTCCTTGCCTAGATTCGCGGGATACTCGAAACCGAAGACACCGTAGAAATCCCCATCATGACCCTGAATCAATGGTCCCAATCCGGAGGGCGCGTCGGAGGGAAACGAGTGAACGATAATCAGCTTGGCCGTGATCGAGGATTCGATCGCTTGCGGACTTGCTTCGGAGGCCCTCGGTGCCTGACTCGCAACCCCACTCGAGCTTGCTGGAATGCTGTTCGCCGCGCTCCCGACCGTCAAGTTGAAAGTTGCAGGACCAACCCCGCTCTGGACGTTCCACACCCAGACTTCCACTCGGTCGCCTGTGTTGAGGACATTTGGACCGAGGGGAGCATAAGTGCCGGTGAAGCCCTCGATGCGAATCTCGGAGTCCGTCCAGGACGCTACTCGGAGGGTAACTCGGTTGTCGCCCGGACCGCATTCGGGCCGGCCCCGACAGCCCGCTCGCCAGTCGCGGGTCAGGTCGTCAATCATAATCGAAAGCGAGTCCCCATTGAATGGAGTCTGAACTCCGAAGCCGCTGCCCCGGATGACGATGGTCTGCGTCGCCTGAGGGGTAATCGGGGTCACTGATGCGACGGTTGGCCCAGAGGTGCCCAGGTTGCCGCCCGCGCCGACAACCAACTTGTACGTTGCTGGACCTGCATTGGTCTGGGCGTTCCACACGGCGATCTCAACCTGGTCGCCGTTGTTAAGCTGCCACCTCCCTCCGTATGCGCCTTCGAGACCTGTCACCACGATCTCACTATCGGTCCAGTGGCCGACGCTCAGCGTAATCGCGTCGAAGTTGCTTCTGGTCGCGCGTCCTGCGGCCCAGCCCGCGGTTTTGTCCCTTATTGCGAGGTACGGTATGTCCTGATTTGAGTAGGCGGCGTGACTCCCAAATCCAATGCCCGTGATCGTGATGGTTTGGATCGCCTGTGCCGTAATCGGCGTCACCTTGGCGATGGATGGCGAGGTGCGCGCGAACTGCGGGAAGGCGCGCACGCCGGGCCCTGCCGCGCCCGATATCATCACGATTAACAAACCAGTGCGGACTAGAGCCGGAAGCATTACACCTCCTTATTGTGGTGGGGCGCCCGATACGGTGAGCTGGTCGATTACCTGCGCCACGCCTTTCTCAGATTTGGCGATGCGTTCGGCCGCGTGCTTCTCAAGCTGTGTCCCGACGGTGCCCGTCAGCGTGACCACACCATTCTGTGCGCTGACTTGGATATTCTGCGTCTTGAGGACCGAGTCCTGCGCCAGCTTAGCGCTCACGCCGGAGACAATTCCCTCATCTGACGATGCTCCAGAGGCTGGAGGCTGCTGGCTCTGCACGGTGAGTGGGATGCCACCAGGAGAAATGGTATGTGATTCCAAGGGTGAGCCACTAGCACTGCCACTGAAGCGTGCTCGGCAATCGGCGGCGGGTGAGCACCGCGTAAAGTTCAGCTGAAAGCCTGCGGTTGTTCGGGCGCCAGTCAAGACCTTTCCAGCAATCGTATTTCCGTTCACCGACAACGAGCCCGGGACGATAGTTGACGATGTGAACGGGCTAACCATCGCGTTCCTTTGATACTGACTGGCTGCGTTCATTATCGCCTGTACTATATTGTGATTACTACAGCTGACACCTTGCTGCTGCAACTCCTCGAATGCGACCTGCTCGAAGCCGGACGCGAGGAGGCCGGTCGGGCCTCCGTCCTCCAGGCCGCTCACGATCGCGTTGTAGGTGTCATCAAACTGGGCGGCGAGACCGACTGCTGACGAAAAGTTCGGAGGAGCAATCGGCCGCAGAACATACGCAACGGAATCGGCGATCGAGCTAGGAGCACAATCGATCCACATCAGGTTCGTGAGACCGCTCTGAATGTTCTGTAACTCGACTGATATCTCTACGAGTGTTAATAGTTCTGTCGATGAGCCTGCTTGGCCTGCTCCACTATTCGGCTCTACAGTCAGGCCTTGCATCCCCGTGGCGTTGTTCGGGTACGCCATCACGGCCTCGATCGGCACGTCCGCTGTATCATTAGTTGCGTTTCCCGTGGGCCCAATACTTTCTGAAGGGCGATAACTTGCATTGCGGAGAACAGCGCCGGAGCGATTCGCGACCGGGTTCGCAGCACCCGACGAAGGCAGCACTCGGACTTCGAGGCTGGCGTCCTCATTGTAAACGTGGCCGCCCGTCACGCGGGCGTAGACGCGCGTATTCAGTTGGCTCCAGGATGTTGGACCGGCATTCGGGTACGTGCCGGGAATTACGTGCACCATCTGTTGTGCCAGAGACTCATAGTTGTTCGCATACCGCTGCAAGGTCTGCTGTGTCTCCTGGTAACGAGCCAGAGAGGCGTCGATCTCATTGCACAGCCCTCCTGGAAGCTTTCGTATGATCCCGCCCCCGCGGCAGGCCTTCTGCAAGGTCTGTACGAAGTTCTCGTCAAGCTGGCCCCTATATTCCG
>JASHYZ010000281.1 GCA_030042795.1 Terriglobia bacterium
ATCGGTTGAGTCCGGCGCTGGTGCCGATCCAAAGCGTGCCCGCTGCATCTTCGCGGAGCGACCAAACGTCGTTGCTGCTCAGGCCATTCTTGGTGGTGAAGGTCTTAAAGAGGCTTCCGTCAAACTCGCTGAGGCCCCCTCCGTTCGTCGCAACCCAGAGCCTTCCCTGCCGGTCCTGAAGTACCGATTTAATGTAGCCGCTCTTCAAGCCGTCCTGAACGCCATAAGTTGTGAACATGCCGTTCCGCAACCGGCTGAGGCCGGCGTGAGTGCCAATCCACAGGTTGCCCTGCCGGTCTTCGGTGATCGAGAAGACGGCGTCATCAGCCAAGCCCGCGTCCGTACGATAAGCGGTGAACCGACCGTTCCTGAAACGGTCGAGACCGCCGCCATCCGTGCCAATCCACAGGTTGCCCTGCCGGTCTTCATAAAGGGCCGCGATGGAATCGTTCGACAACCCGTCAGAGGCCGTGTAGGTGGTGAACTTCCCATGCTGCAGGCATGTCAGCCCACCGCCTTGGGTACCAATCCAGAGGCGGCCTTCGTGATCCTCCGCCAACGCGACAACGGTGTTGTTCTTGATTTCGGCCGTGTTGCTTTCGTCGAACACCGTGAATCGCACGCCGTCGAAGCGAACCAGACCCAGCTCTGTGCCCAGCCAGATGTAACCGTCGTGCGTCTGCACAATGGCTGACACTGTGTTCTGGGGCAACCCTTGCTGCGTCTGCCACACATCGTGGGTATATTGTGTCATTGCCTTTGCCGGATCGAGGCTGGCCTGGCTTCGCGCTGCTGAAAGCATCAGCGTGGCCCCGACACAAACCAGTACTTTAACGGTCCCTCTTTTGAGCATTTCTTTCCTCCGTGCCATTTTTGCTGTAAGGGATGGAGTCATTTTTGTCCCTCAAGTCGTGTCTCGCTAAAGTGAAAGCACTATTGAGGGTCACCGGTCGATGACTGTCCTAGCAGGACACCCTGGCCCAAGAGAGTGCCCTGGCCCAGTAGTATGCCCTGACCCAATAACGTCCCCTGACCCAAAAGGGTCCCTTGACCCAGGATGGTTCCCTGGCTCGAGACCGTCTCGGACACCACCTGCGACAGCTCGGGGCTGATCCAGACGGTGCCGTTGGCATTAGCCTCAGCCGGACCCCAAACGACTTGCGAGGCCCATTGCGTCGGGCTAGACCAAAGCGATGCCTGCGCCCAAACGGACGATGGATCGAAGACCAGGCTGGCCGTTCCCGTGGTTGGATTTATCGACAGGGTGGGCGACATGGCTGTGCCCTGCGCGAGGTCGGAGTTCGCGAGCGCGGCGGCGACATCGACGTAGCCGGCGCCCACGGTGAAGACATCGTAGTAATCCGTGTACGTGATTCCAGTGGTAGGATCGGTGACGCTGGTGCTTGACGGGAAAGACTTGTAAGCCGTCTTCATCAGCCGAGCCTTCACCTGATCGGGTGTGAGCTGCGGATTCTGTTGGAGGAGGAGAGCAGCCGCACCGCTGACCACCGGGGCAGCCATGCTGGTGCCGCTCATCTGAATGTAACTGCCGGAGTCACCGGAAGGCGCAGATTGCTCATAGTAGCTGAACGGAACCAGCAATTGAGGATCTTCGGTAACAATTGTAGGAATGAACGAAGCGCCCGTCGAGCTGTCTACGCCCGCTGGCGCTAGGTCTGACACGACAAGGTTGCCGGGAGCGACGAGATCCGGCTTGGCAACCAAATCGATCTCGCTCGGCCCCTTCGAGCTGTAGCTCGCCATGATGTCGTCGGTCCGCTGCGGCGTCCCCATGCTGTTCATGGCGCCTACCGTGATGACGTAAGGGTCGTTTCCCGGCGCGTACGTTGTTGCGTACCCCTCCGTCCCGAAGGAGTTGTCGCGGCCGTCGTTCCCTGCCGAGGCCACCACCACGATCCCGGCCTTCCAAGCGGCTTCCACGGCTTGGCACAACGGGTCTTGGGTGTAGCTCTCGAAAACAGGCCGGCCCACCGACAGATTGATCACCCCAATGTTGTAAGTGCTCTGCAGGGAGATGGCCTCTTGAATGGCTGAGATCACCAAGCTATCCGTCGCGTCCCCATTTTGGTCGAGGACGCGGAGGTTAATGATGTTGGCCTTGTATGCGATACCCTTGAAGTTTCGAAAGCAGCCCGAGCACGAGGACGAGGAACCACTTCCCGCAATGATCCCGGCCACGTGCTGGCCGTGCCCGTAGTGATCCTGGGTGTCGGAGTCGCCTACCACAAAACTCTGGCTGTAGACGATCCGCTTGTTCAAGTCGGGGATGCGGGAAATGCCGCTATCAATGACCGCCACCCCCACTCCGCTTCCGTTGAGGCCATAAGAATTCCACGCCGTGGGGGCGTTCACCGCCGCCGCGCTGTTGTCTAACATGAGTTTGACCGGACGATCGGGCGAGATGTACGTCACCTCAGGATCTTGCGCCAGGCTGCCAACGGCGCCGGCCGGCATCCGATAGGCGCCTGCTTTGATGGAGCTCAGGTCTGCCTTCAGAGTTCCACCCCTCGAAAACACCTTCTGGTGTTGCCATTGGGTTGGACGGTGTTGAAACTGAACGATCACGTCAACCGACGCCGCAGGGTCCGTCACGCGCAAGTCAGACGCAATCTTTGTGTGCTGGCCAAACGCCAGGGAAGCTGCCAAAACTGCGGCAGGCAGTGCCAGTAGTCTTTTTAACATTGGTTCACATCCCCTCTTGGGTTGTCTCCGGGCCGCTAGATGGTACTCGGCCTCGCTAGTACGTTCGGCTGGACGCTTGTTTGGCGTGACAGTACTATGGTCAGGGAGAATTGCAGTACTTTTGTACTCGCAGTGCGGCCGGGCGTATGGATCCCCGCGCGTTGGCAGACGCGGAGGGAAGAGTGGGTTACGTGATGCAGCCGTTTCCTTGCCAAACATTTGGTTGTGGTAGAATAGTCCCACGTGCGTTGGTGTAGGTGTATTATGAGTGCCGCTAGGCAACTCTGCCACGCCGTAAAACATCTCCGGAGAGGGTAAGGTTTGAGTTGGTCCGGAGGTTCACTTTGCAGCCGGATGCCGGAACGATGTCAATGACGGAACTCAAGACCGGCGGCACCGTTGCCCCGGCTGTTACACCCGCGCCTGGTTTCCCTGACCTGGAGTATCGCCCAATCTTCGTTAACTCCGAAAGTACGTTTGTTTCCCTGCTTCGACAAATTCGGGAGCGGCTGAGGGAGCCGCGCATTACGGTTCCGGCTGAATACTATCGCGGCGAGGCGCGGCTGCCTCTCTCGGAGATGCGGCCGTGGTTCCGGGATCTGCCGGCCACGCTCAAGCAACTGCCCGAACTCTCGCATTACGGTCTGCTGCGGTTGGGGCGGCGGTTGCACTTGCTGCCCAAGTCCGTGGAAGTGCCGGACATCTGGCAGGACTTCAAGCAACAACCCGGTTCCTGGGTAAACTCGCTGCTGGTTCACTTGATCGCACTGACGGCGATCGTGCTTCCGTATTTCATTGCGCTGTGGCTTCACCCACCCAAACCTGCCGAAACTGTGGCTGCGGTAATCGATATCTCTCCCTATGTACCGGACCTTCCTCCCTCATCGCACAAGGCGGGCGGCGGTGGAGGCGGTGGCGATCGTACGCCCACTCCGGCTTCTAAAGGCGCGATTCCCAGGTTTGCCAGAGAGCAGTTCACGCCGCCGGTGGTGAAGATTGTGAATCCAACGCCGAAGCTGCCCGAGACGCCAACTCTGATTGGTCCCCCGGATTTGGTGATGCCGCAGATGCAAGTTGCGCAACTGGGCGACCCTAAGGCCGCCGGTTCCGTTCTCTCCAATGGGCCTGGCGTGTTCGGAGGAATTGGCAGCGGCAGCGGTGGAGGCGTGGGTAACGGTAGCGGTGGAGGTTTGGGAAACGGGCAAGGCGGAGGCACGGGCGGCGGCGTTTACGATGTGGGTGGAAACGTCATGGCGCCGGTTCCTATCTACGATCCTGACCCCCCCTATTCCGAGGAAGCCCGCAAGGCCAAATACTCGGGCACGGTTTCGCTCATCATTATCGTGGACCCGTCTGGTAATGTAGCGGACGCGCAGGTGATCAAGCCTGCCGGTCTTGGACTGGACGAAAAGGCTGTGGAAACCGTAAAGACCTGGAAATTTAAGCCTGCGATGAGAAACGGAGTCCCGGTGAGGGTGCGCTGCAGTGTGGAAGTCTCCTTCCGCTTGTTCTGAATTGCTTTTCAATCCTTGACAGGCTATACTTGTATTGTCGAGATGTTCCAGTGGGCGAAAGCCCACTTTTTTGTTGAAATCGACGCGGCCGAAGGCCAGCGACCGATGATCGCAACCCGCGAGGTGCGCCGTGAAGGAGGGCGCGACTGGTCTATGCGGGTAAGTGGCTCCGGCGACCGAGTCTGGGCCGAGCCGGGCTGCTGGAGGCTTGCGCCAACTGGCCGCTCGCACTGCCGGTGAATGGCTATGACTGCCGATGTTGAAATGATCCGCGCGATGGCCGAGCGAGTGGCTCGTTCGGAGGGTCTGTATCTTGTGGACGTTGAGCTGAAAGGGGGCC
>JASHYZ010000282.1 GCA_030042795.1 Terriglobia bacterium
CATTCGCCGGATTATTGAAAGTTCCAATGGCTGGCTCGTTTTCGTCAGCGTTGATGATCATGTGCTTAGCCCGGTTCCCCACATAACTGACGTCCACAAGAGTGTCGTTAAAGAACATATGTTCCACAGTGAAGTTCCAGGAATAAACCACCGGCGTCTTGTTAATGGGGTCCTGACCCGTAATGGGGATGGGCAGATTGGGCGGCGTGGTGGGCGCTGAGCAGCTCTCGGTACCCGGAAAAGCGTCACCGGGGCAGTCGGCTCTGCCATTGAACGTCTCCTCCGCCAACTGGAAAGGCGTATTGCCCCCCATCAGAGTCACATCGCTGAGGGTGTTGTGGTTGTAGAAGATACCGCCGCCCCCGCGGATGGAGGTCTTGCCGTCACCCTTGGGATCCCAGGCAAAGCCCAAGCGAGGCTGAACATCGTCATAGCGGGGTTGAAGAATGCTGGGCGACAAGCCGCGTTGCATGCCATAGTTGCGAAGCTCCTGGTTAATTGAGGCCAGGTTTGACGAGTTCAGGTGCTGCCCGAGCACAGCGTAGTGGCCCACGGCACTCTCGGGCAGAGCTTGACAGGGCGTGGCGATACCATTATAAGGATTTCCACCCGTTACAAACCCTGTGGTCGGGTCTACAACCTGTTGGATCCCTGGCTGGAACGAATAGAACGCCGGATTGAACATGGCAAAATTGCACCATGTGCTCCTGTAAGGCTCAAAGTAATCCCAGCGCAGACCACCCTGAACCGTCAGGCGGGGCCTCACTTTCCAACTGTCCTGGCCGAACAGTCCAATCTGGTGCGCGTACCACGGCGTGTAATCGCGCCAGCCGAGCTCGGAATAGTTATCGAAGTTCCCGAGCAAGGCGTCAGCTAAGCCTGAACCGGTAGTATTGGTGCCCGAGGCGTTGAATTCGAACTGGCCATTCAGGTTATTGCCAACGCCACCGCCAGGCGAGACGCGCACTTGGTCGTGGTCATTCTCGCCGTCGTGCTCGAACCAGAAGCCTGCCTTCAAGGTGTGGTTACCCTTGACGTTAGTTACCACGTCCTGAAGGGTGTAGACATGGCCGGTGCTTCCGGACGGATAGGGAAGACCGCTGACCTGTTCAAAGCCACCCTGCATGATGAGGGTCGGGATCTTCCCTGGGTCGTCTTTGCTGGCGGCGCCGAGAATGTACGGGAAATCCACACCCAGCGATGTCCGATCAAGGCCATTGCCATTGGCTCCCCCCGCCGGGACGTAGACGTGGACGATGTCCTCGGTTGACGTGATCGTAAAGTCGTTGAGCAGTGTCGGGCTGAAGGTGGTCGTGTAATCGATCGTGGCGCCGCGGCTGGGGAAGTGATAAGCCTGGTCGAGCAAAGCCGAAGCTCCGCCGCTTCCGGTTCCGGCGTTACTCGAGATGTCGGCATAGTGACGGAGCGTCACTGCCAGGTGATTCTTGTCGTTGATAGAGTAATCACCCTTGATGTCATCCATGCGCGCGTCGCTGGGTGTGTTATACAGATAAATAAGATTGTTGCCGCCCTCATACGGGTCAATGGTGCTCAGGTTTGTCTGGGTGTTCGGCTTTAGATAGAAATTAGACACCATGGCTTGGCCGTTGAGGCTGAGGAGATTCGAAGGGATTGTGTTGTTCGGAAAAGGCTGTCCTGCCACCAAACCGTCAAAGCCGTTCAAATAGCCTGGAACCGTTGGGCACGTGCTGGCAAAGGCTTGGCAATACGGGGCCAGATCACCCGTCCGGTCTTCCAGGCTCGGTACTTGGCCGACCTCGGTATTGCCACTCACCTCCTTCTGCCACTCCTCCGACCAGAAGAAGTATAGCTTGTGCTTACGCGGGATTACGGGACCCCCAATGGTGAACCCAAAATCGTTGTAGTCGAGCTTCGGCACTGTGGAGGAGAAGAAATACCGTGAGTCTAGGGCGTCGTTGCGGATGAATTCGTACGCGTCGCCGTGATATTGGTCTGTACCGGACTTCATGTTCACTACCATCTGACCGCCGGCGGCGCGGGAGTATTCCGGCATGTACCCGGTGGTGATGATGTTCACTTCGCTGATCGCGTCCATGCTCGGCATGCCAACGGTAGCCCCGTTCGCGCGGGTACGGGTGGAAGGCGCGCCGTCAATGAGCAGGTTGTTGGACTCTCCCGTTAGGCCGTTCACCTGCGTGCACTGGGACGCAAAGAGGCTCATGGCCTGGAAGCTGTTGAATGAAAAGCTCTGAACCACGCCTGGCTGGAGTCCCAAGAGACTTACAAAATTGCGGCCGTTTACGGGCAACTGCTCCATTTGGGTGGAGTCCACCGTACGCTCCACCTTGGTGTCACTGGTGTCAACGTTCACGGCGGTGGCCTGAACCTCGACGGTCTGCGAAACCTGGCCGACCTGCAAAGCGCAACTCACTTCCACGGTAGCGGCGGGATCGAGGTGCACGCCGCGGCGTAGGCAGGATTGGAACCCTTGCTTTTCCGCGCGGACGTCGTAGTCGCCGGAAGTAATGTTTAACGCCTGGAAGAAACCAGCGGCGTTGGTCGTTACCTTGATCGCCTGCGCGGTGCCGGTGTTGGTCACGGTAACGTTAGCGTCCGGAATGACGCCACCGGACGAGTCGGTAATGGTGCCGTTAATCGAGCCAGCCACCGAGGTTTGGGCTGAGCAGGGTCTCACTGCGATGCCTGCGATGGTGAGAAGTGACAATGCGATGCCACAACTGAATACAACCAGCTTCTTCATTTCAACGTCCTCCCAGAATGATCAAAGTGCGAGCTTGGCCCGGCCTGACCTTACAGCTAAGCCCGGCTTGGAGCATGTCAATGGCACAAGTGTCAGAGAGCTGGAAAAAAGCCTGAAGAACGGGGCGGGGTCCGGCATCCCGCGATTCCCTAAAGCATTTCGAAGGATCTATTGGATTTGTTCCGCGGTTTAAGCTCCGGTTAATTACCGCGGTTGCGGAGCGCCGAAATGTTGGTCTCATCGCCTCGTCCCGACCAGCGCTTCCTAGACGATGGAAGCGCCTTTACCACTAATCGGTGACCCAGCAAACTGAAACATCCGACGCAGTGTAATACCAAGAACATCAAAATCTATTAACTCCTATTATCGTTGGTATCGTCAAGACAAATTATGGTTGCCTTCAGCTTTCGAGAATTTCAATCCGTTTGAGGGACTATTTAATCATCGGTAACTTTTGTCACAATCCTTGCCGGTTAAGTTCGCCTAGTCAGCTTGCTATCGTGTTGAATTTAGGCGGCATTCCCAGTTTGTTCGTAATTCGATCGTGGCCAGCGCCTGCCGTCCATCACGACATTCTTCATTATCGATCTTGGGTATATAGTAGGCAAATCTATTATGTGTCAGTTACTTGTGGTCTGTATCCGCATCTTGAGTGCTCTTGGTTTCTTGTTCCAAACTTTCCAGTCGCTCAATACTGAGCCGGTCAGAGGCCTTTCGTAACGCCTCCGAAGCTGCCAGTTCCGATTCTGCTTGAGCGGTTTTCCCTGCCTCGCGATAGGCCATAGCTAAACGGTAGTGAATCTCACCGTCCGGATCATCCTTGGCTAGCAGCGTCAACTCCTTGATGGCGGCATCCCGGTTACCGAGTTCGCCCTGCGCCTTGGCAAGATCGAGCCCTGCCTTGCGCTCCACTTCCGGGCCACTGAGCGCCTGTTGCAGGTAAGCGGCCGCGTGCTGCCACTGGTGCTGCTGGATATAGCTGTCGCCCAACTCGTAGGCGGCGGCAGCGGAGCCGGGAGACAGATCCAGCGCTTTCTTGAGTTCAGCCTCAGCGTGGGTCCAATCCCCCAACTGCCAATAGACGGTGCCAAGCCCAAGGTGCAGGTCAGGTAGTTCCGGCTCCAAATGCAAAGCCGCTTCGTACTCGGTGCGGGCCGCAGCGAGCTGCTGCTTCTCTGAGTGGTAGCGAGCCAGAATCTCATGGACCCTTGCAGAATCGGGGCTGAGCGCCACTAATCTTCCAAAGCATTCCCCGCCCAAAGCCGAGTAAGACTTTGCCAGCCAGTACCGTCCCCATGGGTTGCTGTCATCGAGTGCCCACAGCGCTGATGCGGTAGCACGTGCCGCCTCATAGTCTCCAAGCCGGTACTCGATCTCGGCGAGCTTGGCCCTCTCATTCTTGTTCGGATTTGGCTGCAAGTGGAGTTCGCTGAGCAACTGAGTTGCACACGCCTCACTGAGCCAGTAGCCTGGCTCACGCTGCCGGCTCGATGGCGCCGTTGAGCATGGGACATTCGGCGCTTGGCCGCTCGAACCGGGCGGTGGCGGCGGTTCCAGTCCGCCGCTTCCCAACCATTCGACCCATAATTTTCCTGCTGCGGACTCAGCCAAATCAGGCGGCAAACCCACCCTTTGACCTTGCGATAACTTCGACAAGGCTGCCGGCGGCGGGGATTCCAACCTCCGCGCCAGATCCTTAGGATAGGCGTCCATCAGGTGCTGGAACGTGGCGAGCGCCCCTTCCCGGTCCGATCTCAGCCACTCGATTTGAGCCATCCCGAACAGGGCGGGCAGTGACTCGGGATCACGGGAGAGTTCGGCCTTGAATTCCCGTTCGGCTGCCTGGGAGTAGCCA
>JASHYZ010000283.1 GCA_030042795.1 Terriglobia bacterium
CCGGCCGTGGCGCCTGTGGGATCGCGGAACAGGCCAGCCCCCTAAGGCATGCTGAGCTTGAAAACTACACCGCAGCCCGAAGGGCTGCACGGGCCGCTCGTGTTACCACCAAGTTCCGCCGTGCCGTAGAAGCTCCCCTTGTTCACTACCAAGGTCGAGTAGGGGGCACTGCCTTCGGCTCCGCCAGTAAGACTGTAGAGTACCGTGTCGCCCCCATGCCACAGCCTGTAGATCACGCCGCAGCCAGAGTTTCCAGGACAGTTTGGGTCTGGCGTCTCGTTTCCCCTAAGCGCCGCGCCGTAATAATTGGCGGTACTGTCCAAAACCAAACCTCCATGCGGGTATGCTCCGTCGGTACTGTTTTTGAAATTGTGCATCACCGTCAAGCTCCCGGAGGGCTCGAGCTCGAAGGCCGTTCCGGCGTGGCCCGTGCCGCCTTGAGTGGTGGTGCCGTAAAGATTGCCGGCCGTGTCGAGGATAACAGGAGCCTCAGGAGCCAGCCCATCCGAACCTGTGAAACTGTGCAGAATGGTTTCGTTTCCCGCCGCGTCGATCTTGAAGACAGTTCCCGCATCGTTTAACCCACCGTGCTGAGTGGTTCCATAGAGGTTGCCAGCCGAGTCTCGCAGCAGAGGGGCGTACGGACCCTCACCGTCTCCGGAGTAGGCATCAAAGCTGTGCAGCGTCGTCAAATTTCCGGCAGTGTCAAGCTTGAACACTACCCCGTACCCCATAGCGCCTCCCGCGGCAGTGGTGCCGTAAAGATTGCCGGCGGTATCCATCACCAAACCCGCCTCAGGTGTCCTCCCGTCCGTCGGGTTCGCGCTGAAGAAATGCAGCACGGTCTCGTTCCCTGTAGGGTCCAGCTTGAAGGCGACTCCAAAACCGACCATGCCGCCCGCACTGGTGGTGCCGTAAAGATTTCCGAGGGAATCCCGAACCAAAGGGCCGTTAGGACCGGCCCCGTCTGACCCGCCCGTGAACGCGTAAAGAATCGATTCGTTTCCTGCCGAGTCTATTTTGAAGACTGTTCCGGCGTTCGATGTGCCGCCGAAGGGCGTGGTGCCGTAAAGATTTCCGGACCCGTCAGCAACCAGGCCAGATTGCGGGCGAGACCCGTCCGCCCCACCCTGAAATGTGTAAACCACCGTATACGTCTGCGCGGACGCGGCAATCGCGACGACAGCCATCATCATGACCGCGGCAACAATCGTTGCGGCCCATCCGCGATTTCCTTTCGCGCTCGTCGTGTAGCATCCTCCGGCACCCACAGCATAAGCTCCCAGTCGTTTCTCAAAGGCTCCGATCTCGATCCTATGTGCTTTCACGTTCCTCACCTTCCCTCCCTAAGGTTCCACTTGAAAATTCACGTTGCTGCTCAGCGTGCCGCTCGAAGTAACCGCCGGTACGGGTCCGGTGGTGTGGCGTCGGTCGGAACCGTCGTGATTCGGAACCCGAGACCACTTTGAAGCTGCCCGCAATGCCATTGAGCGTCACGCTTGTTGCACCGTCAGCTTTGTACAGCTTCGGATGGAAGCTCAAGCAAGACAGTATACATGCGACTTGACCAGCAGCCTATATCAAGGTGTGTTTTACAGAGAATATACATATCTCTGGGTCGAGCTGATCCGTCACGCGGACCGGTCCCTCCTCCCGGGCCTCTGCGGTTTTGAACCTCGCACACCACTAAAGAGTGCGCAGAAAGAGGAATATCTCTTCTTTAGGGCTGGTGGCACGACGGGGGACGTAAAAGGTACACGAGAAAACGCGAGGCGCTAAAGGTGAGGCATGCCTCGCGGAAAACTTCAGCTTGCTGATCGCGAGGCCCGGTTCTGCAGACCAAATCAAGAAGAGCTCAGAACCGGAGAGTGGTCAAACGGGGTTCCTGATCCATCTGACCAAACCGCATTCTTACGGAGATTTGGCGAGGGACCCCGTCGATTTACCGCTGCAAGTCGCCATCGTTAGGCTTCATTTTTCACTCGGGCTATCATCTGCCTTAAGATCGCCAAGTGCATACTGAATTCCCGCGAGCATATGCGCCACGAATGGCCGCAAAAAGTAAACACTCTCATCGTGGCCGTGCGCTTCGTAAAACACACGGCCATTGCCAACGTGCTGAATGTAGCTTATTGCGTAATCGCCGTCCGTGCGCCGCGTTGCGGCCGGTTCCTTGGCCTTATCTTCCGCGCTCATTTTTGGGTAATTGATGCTGGTCAAGACGTGAACACGCTTGCGGCTAAATGAGTCTTGCGCGAAGGTGTAGGTCTCGTCCACAATCACGTAACCACGAGCCGGGTACATGGAAGTGAGCGGGCTGTTCGGATCGTCAATCTTGACGGAAATCAGCGTCGGGTAAGACCAGTGAAATTTGAAAAAACCACCGATCATTTCATTGAATTCCGGCCACGTGCCCGTCGGGGCGGTTGTTGGTTCTTCACCGCGTGATGCCGGACGTGGACTCGTGTGGTATGAATCGGTGGCGGCGTGAACGCCTGCTAGCCCCTTTCCACTTTTCACGAAGTCCAGCAGCGCTTGCCTGCGCGCCTGGGTTATCGCTTCATCATGCGGTTCATCCAGAAACGCGCCGGTGGTGCTGTCCAGGAAGATCGCATCATATTGCTTGAGATTGTCGGCAGTAATCGAGGCGGGGTCGTAAGTGATTGTCGTCATCCACGCGCCCGTCTTGTCTCCCAGATACTCCACCATCTTCGCTGCTAAAGGGATGGAGGTATGGACCCAACCCGTGGCCCTGCACAATACAAGTACACGACGAAGACTCTGAGGTGTTGCCAGCGGCTTATCCGGTAACGCCGCCATCATCGCCGAGATGTCAGACGGGTTAGCGAACTGCTTTTGGGGACAGCCATAGCTGAACCCTCCGGCAAATCCTTCCGGTGGACAAGGCTTTGCTGATTGGGTCTGCTGCGCGGACAGAAGACTGCAGAACACTGCAATACTGCTGCATGCGATAACGCTGAATTTTTTCATGATTTAGCAACTCCGTTTCTGGAATACCGTCAAGCCTAATTGTGGCTTATCGGAGAACTGCCGACGAGTCCGCCGGCTCAGGATAGCCGGCGAAAACAGCCCAATCTACCACTTAACGCGACTCGAAACGAAAGGCGCCTTTTGTTTTCTGAGAGACCGCCAACCGATAGCCACCAACCGACCGCCGGCCTCAGCTCCACAGCCTATCCCAGGAGCGCTCGTGGTCCCATTCGGCGGTGGGTTCAAAATATCCGGTGCCGGGCATCAGGTGCTGTCGCACCACATCTTCGTTCAATGTGACGCCGAGACCGGGCCGGTCGGGTACCGCGATCCAGCCGTGATCGACGATCGGTTTCGCCGCGCCTTCCTGCACCAGCGCTGACCACCACGGCACATCGAGAGAGTGATTCTCGAGCGCCAAGAAGTTCAAGGTGGCGGCGGCACAGTGAGCGTTGGCCATGCAGCAAACCGGCGTGCCGGCAAAATGCATGGCCATAGGCACGCCGTACTCCCAAGCCATGTCGCCGATTTT
>JASHYZ010000284.1 GCA_030042795.1 Terriglobia bacterium
GTTTTCCTGTTATCACCTCTGAGACGATGCTAGGCGTGCCAAATACGTCCACCAGGTCTTTTTGCTTGAGGCCGTTGGCCCGTAAGAGTTCCCGCAGCACCTCGACGGGCGAGGAGGGCTTGAGCTTGTAACGCCGGTCTTCAAAGTCTTCGATCAACAGAGTGAGAAGATCCGCCAATTCCCTTTCGGCGGCGCTCAGCTCAGGGTCGCGAGCGTCGAGCTTCTCGAGCAAGTCAAGGTAGTATTCATTCTCGCTTTCAGTGCGAATCACGCGCGGCATGCTCCTGCCCAGTAGGCGCTGATACTCTCTAGCGTCCACTGCGACCTTTCCGCCTGGGCGTGAGACGACTGGCACGAAGTCGAAACTGGCACTCGTCATTTCTTCATTTTCCCCGATCGTACTCAGCGTGAGTCACAACCTGCCGAATAAATATTCGACCGCTCCTATAGTTGATTTCTGTGATCAACCGATAGTCATTGCCCTTCACGTTGAAAACGGTATATCGCCCCACGGAATCCGCGCTTGCCCAAGTCTTGCGGACATCGGCAAGGCTTTTCCAGTCGGCCCTTTTGGCAATCCGATACCACGTATCGAGCGGAGCTTCAAGGTCACTGTGCTTTTGGGCCACTTCTCTCAAGTGCCTCCGACTCAGCACGTGCATTCACCTACTCCCAAAGCTGTCAATTGTTCTCCCTTCCCGGCTCAACGGTGGCATTTAAATGTTCGCATATTGCGAACTCGGAGTCAAGATAAAGATTAAGAATCGAAAACCACCGGTGAGTCTGGTGGCTTCACGATTGATGTCTTGCAAGTTACGGTGTCAGGGCTACTTAAAGTACAATGTCCCCGCCAGCCACGAATACCGATGGGTGCTGAGAAATGCGGACTCGCGCGCGGAACAAGAATGCACCAACACGGCCACGTTGGTTCACGCCGGCCTTCATACTGTGCGCGTTTCTTCGGGTCGTTGCCATTTGGGCCTCGGCCGAGTTTGCTGCCGGTCAACTTTATGACGAGCCCTTTCGTCCCCAGTTTCATTTCACTCCGGCCAGGAACTGGATGAATGATCCTAACGGGCCCGTCGACTACAAGGGCGAATACCATCTTTTCTATCAGTACAACCCGCTTGGAGACGAATGGGGACATATGAGCCGGGGTCATGCCGTCAGCCGCGATCTCGTGCACTGGCAGCACCTGCCTGTTGCCATCCCGGAAGAGAACGGCGTGATGATCTTTTCCGGAAGCACCGTAGTCGACTGGAACAATTCCAGCGGACTTTGCAAAAGTTCCAGTCCTACGGATCAGTCATGCCTCATCGCCATTTACACTGGATATACCGGCAAGGAGCAGAATCAGAATCTGGCTTACAGCAATGACCGTGGGCGCACCTGGAGCAAGTACTCCGGTAATCCCATAATTGACCTTCACTTGGCGGACTTTCGCGATCCCAAGGTCTTCTGGGACGGACCTCGCCACCGCTGGGTGATGGTGACCGCGCTTTCGCCTCAGCACAAGCTGCGCTTCTTCGGTTCCACGGACCTCAAGCATTGGACCGCCCTAAGCGACTTTGGTCCGGCCGGCGCGGTAGGCGGTGCCTGGGAGTGTCCCGACTTGTTTCAGCTTCCGCTGGAAGGCGCGCCTGGAGAGACCCATTGGGTACTCAGTGTGGACGTAAATCCGGGCGGTGTGGCGGGAGGCTCCGGCGATCAGTACTTCGTGGGAGAATTCGACGGTACGCGCTTCACTAGTGAGAATTCATCCAGCCAGACCCGCTGGGCCGACTACGGCAGAGACTTCTATGCGTCGACTTCGTTTTCAGATATTCCGCCGTCGGATGGCCGCCGCATTTGGATGGGTTGGCTCGACAATTGGGATTACGCCGCTCACGTGCCCACCAGCCCTTGGCGCGGTCAGCAGTCTATACCGCGCGCACTCAAGCTGAGAAGAACTCCGCAGGGAATTCGCCTGGTCCAGGAGCCTGTTATTGAACTACAGGCCTTGCGCGAGCATCACGTGACGATTACCAATCAAAGCGTCGAGGCCGCTAATGCCATATTGCAGTCGAAAGGGTGAACGGCGACACGCTGGAAATCCGGGCTGAAATCGATCCGGGTTCTGCCGCAGAATTTGGCCTCGCCGTGCGCAAGGGCCCATCAGAGGAAACCGTTATCGGCATCAGTTGGGCAAAATCAGTCCTGTTTGTGGATCGCACGCGCTCGGGGAACGTCAGTTTTGATCCTAAGTTTCCCGGACGTCAGGAAGCGCCCCTGAACCTTGCCAGCAGGAAAACAGTTGCGCTCCACATCTTCGTGGACCGCTGTTCGGTGGAGGTATTCGCGAACGACGGGGAGGTGGTGATTTCTGATCTGGTTTTCCCGCCGTCGAGCAGCCGAGGCATCGAATTGTATTCAAAGGGCGGCAAGACGCGGATTGAGAATCTCGATGTTTGGAACCTGATGTCGGTATGGAGCAAATAGCTCGGCTCGTATCGCTTGCAGGGCCTCGCATCCTCCGTGAGATGAAGCGCTAAAATGCGCTATCGCGCAAGTTCGACGGAATCGATGACGCCCACCACGGCCATGTCGATGGGCGCGTTCTGGCGGCCGACTGCGGTCATGGCGCCCCAGCCTTCGGTGGCCACGAGCACGCGATCGCCTACGCCTGCGTCAACAGCGTCAAGAGCCAGAACTTCGTCGCCGCGGTTACTGCCGTCGAGGTTGAGCGGCTGCACCACGAGGATTTTGCGTCCCTCATGACTGGGCGCTTTCTGGGTGGCAACGATGTCTCCGATTACACGGCCGATGAGCATGGCAAGGCGGAAGCCAGAAGTAAGAAGTAAGAATACAGAAGTCACGGGTTAGCAGGTGCACCGCATCGACTCTCGCTGAGCGCCGAAGTGAATACTCAAGTGTGCTGACTTTGGCTTCGGACTTCTTGCTTCTTGCTTCTTACTTCTCACTTCTGGCTTCTTACTACTTACTTCCTCTGTACGTTCACCCGGTCCACGATTCCCACAATAGTGCTGTCCGTAGGCACTTCGTTCGGATACCACGGGAAGCTCGCTTCGCGGCCGCGGCAATAGTACACCGTCTCACCCGCGCCCGCGCCCACGCTATCGAGGGCAATGAGCTTGGCGCCGCGATCCCTGCCGTGGCTATCGATAGGTTGCAAGAGCAAGAGCTTTTTGCCGGTCAGCGACGGGTCCTTCGCCGTCGAGACTACGGTTCCGGTAACGCGTGCGAGAAGCATAGGTAAAACGAACGATGAATGATGAACAATGAACAGCAAGCCGATAAAGACCAAACAGGGAACGATATTCACCGGTTTCTTTGTTCATCGTTTTGTGTCGAGTTCCACCGTATCCACGATTCCCACAATTGCTGTATCCACGGGACAGTCCTTGCAGGTGGCTGCCATCCGAGCGGAGCTGCCTTGCACAATCACAACAGTCTCGCGAAATCCGGCGCTCACCGTATCCACGGCCACCAGGTAGCTAGCATTGCCGGCGACGGGGACGGTCGAGGCTCCCCGCTCGACCTCTTCAGGAGTCAAAGGGCTAACCACCAGGAGCTTCTTGCCTTCAAGGCGGGGGTCCTTGCGCGTGGCCACCACAGTTCCGACGACTCTGGCTAGTTGCATAAAAGACCAGCGGTTAATGGCTAGTCGCGAGTGACCGGCGGGGACACCGCGCCACTGCCAGAGGGCAGCGTTGAAGGTCACGCCAGATGGCGCAATGAGAAAACCCTCCTGAACGCTAACCACCGAGCACTGACAGCGGACTACTAACTACCTTCTGACGACTTGCCGATGGGAAGCGTGTCTTCCAGACTCGGATGCGGACGCGGAATCACGTGCACGGCGATAAGTTCACCTACGCGGCGGGCCGCAGCGGCGCCTGCGTCCGTGGCTGCTTTGACGGCCGCCACATCACCGCGCACCAGCGCCGTGACGTAGCCGGAACCTATTTTTTCCCAGCCCACCAAGGTCACCTTGGCAGCTTTCACCATGGCGTCGGAGGCCTCAATCATGGCCACCAGCCCTCGCGTTTCGATCATGCCTAGAGCTTCACCCATTTTTCAGCCTCCGAAAGGCAGTCAAAAAGTCGAAAAGTTAAACAGTAAAGGTGCCGACCTGTCATTATCGAGCCCAAGGTAAACTCTGCGAGAAATCTTGCTTTGCGCTTCGAGAGCCCGCACGCTTCGCCGCAGGGCGACTCTTCAACGGTTCAACTCTTTGACCGCAGTTCCACCGCTTCTGCCACCATCGCTTCCAAATCCTCGCGCGACACCCAATAGCATTCGCTTGGTCCGCCGTCCGAAGCCGCTGCGGAATCAGCGCAGGTATTGCCCGCAACGACGGCCTCCTGCGACGACGTCCCGCCGGTCACCGGACAAGCAACATTCCGTGCTACTGCCGGAGTTCCCGGGCCAAAGTAACCGGCGCGTAAGCTGAGAAGTTTATCTACTTCGGCATCAGAGAGCAAGACCTGACGGCCCAACAGTTCCGTCACCAAGGAGATTTTGGCGAAATGTTCCACCGTCTCCATCTTAAAAAAGGCTCTCAATAGGTCAGGGCCGTAGGTTACAACACCATGGTTGGCCATCAGAATCGCGTCGTAGGAGCCTACTAGCGGCAGCAGGGCCTCACTCAACGCAGGCGTGCCGGGCGTGCCGTAGGCGGCCAACGGGATGCAGCCGAAATTGAGGACGACTTCTGAAATCAGCGCCTTGTTCAACGCCATGCCGGCCGCCGCATAGCCGGTGGCAGTAGGTGGATGAGCGTGGACCACCGCCTGGGCGTCAGAACGCCGCTTGTAGATCAGCAGGTGCATGGCAAGCTCGCTGGTGACGTTGCGGCGCCCGCTGATTTTCTTGCCCTCGTAGTCGACCGTCACCAGGTCGTCCGCCGCCATCATGCCTTTCGAGATCGTCGTCGGCGTCGAAAGGATGCGATGGTTATCGAGCCGCACCGAAATGTTACCGTCGTAGCCGGCCACGTAACCGCGCTCGTACACCCAGCGGCCCACTTCGACAATTTCTTTGCGGAGCTCGTCTTCGGTCTTGATCATGAAGA
>JASHYZ010000285.1 GCA_030042795.1 Terriglobia bacterium
GTGCCGTCCCAGTGCTCAAAAAGGAACTCGAGCAGTTGGCCCTCGTCGGCTAACAAGCTGCCAACTGCCCAGATATCGTCTGACGCGACAGTGGCCATGGCTCTCAAGTTGGGTTCATCGCCGGACTCAAAGGAGGGGCCGGGAAACACACTCCATTGTTGGCCGTTCCACTGCTCGATGACTTGTCCCGGATTCGCCTCGCCGATATTCACCGTCCCCACAGCCCAAGCCTCGGTGGGTGAGATATCAGCAACCCCGCCCAGAAAGCTGGTGTTGTCACCAAGGATCTTGGGCGCGGGGTAGGCTGTCCACTTGGTGCCATCATAATGGATCGTAGATTGTCCCACGGCCCAGATATCGTCCGAAGCGGATGCCGAAGCCGCCAGAAGCCCATTATTGAAATTCTCATTGGGAGTTGGCACCACCTGAAAGATCGATGACACGGATGGTGAGGCAGCAACTTGAGCGTCTACGCGCGGCGGAGCCCATCCGTCTATGGAGGAGATCAAAATCAACGTCAGAACGGCGCTGGGGGTCTTCGCTTTCATCAGGTCTCCTTGAGTGAGCTTGGTAGGCGCCCAAACGAAGCTGATCCCACGCCCAGGCACCGGTGACATCCTATGGTGTATTGGCGTTCCAATTGTCATAGAAATGTCAAAAGCTGCAAAGCTGGGGTACTGGTGTCATTTGCTGGGCGGAATCCTCCGAGGCGTCGTCATTCCCGCGAAAGCGGGAATCCACTTCCTCGATACCTTCTTTTTCCAAGGACTTCTGTAATGGATTCCCGCTTTCGCGGGAATGACGACGTTCGGGCGTTCATTCGGGCGTTCAAATGACACCAGCACCAAAGCTGGCTGCGGTGGTCCGATCCTCAAATGTTGTCTGCTTCTCGGGTATCAGCGCGGATGAATGCGCGGCACAATCTGCTACACGGTTGGCTGGATGCCGTTACCGGAACTTATGGCCTGCAATAGCTGCTATAAGTTATTGCCTGCTTCAACCGAGCCGCTGTATAAATGCGTGCCCCCCAAAAAGGATGGATAGAAGGTAGGAGGGCAGCAATGCGCGCGTTGAGTGATAACTAAACCGAAACTCTCTGCGACCTCCGCGCCATGAAGCCTTCACAACACAAAGTTCACGGAGACTCTGTGACCTTAGTGTTGAAGGCTTTGGGGCACACAGAACACGGAGATGCCACGAGGTATGTTCGGATACGGTTCGGTAGCTTCAAGACGAATATCTTCAGGCGCCGAAGAAATCTTACGTTAGTAACAGCAAGGAGGAAGCATGGCCCATATCAAACTTGACGAAAAATTACCGGGGATTCGAGGACTGTTTGCATTTCGTCCCGAGACGGCGATGCCCATGAGCGAGCTTGCCGAGGTGCTGCTGCACACGCCCGGGACGCTGTCCATGGCGGAGCGGGAGCTTATCGCCACCTACGTCTCATCACAAAACGACTGCTTTTATTGCCAGTCATCCCACGGAGCCATCGCCGCAATCCACCTGGACGGCAACGAGGAACTTGTACGGCAGGTGAAGCAGAATTTTGAGCTGGCTGGCGTCTCGGAAAAGCTCAAGGCCCTGCTGGCGATTGCGGGAAAGGTGCAAAAGGGCGGGAAGAATGTGACCGCGGATGACGTGCAGCGCGCGCGGCAACACGGCGCGACCGATCAGGAGATTCACGACACCGTGCTGATCGCGGCTGCCTTCTGCATGTACAATCGCTACGTGGACGGCCTTGGCACTTGGGCGCCACAGGACGCGGACAGCTACCGTCAGCGCGCGGGCGCCGTGGCGCGGGACGGGTATCTCAAGTCGGTGCAGACCTACGTCAAGGGTGCGCAGGCAGCAGCGAGCGGCCAGTGATCGGCATGGTGATGAATCCGGGCTGTAGCGGCGGCCTATGACAGTCTATGACCACCGCAAGCGCTGACGATCACCGAACGTATTAACACTCTCGTGGGCGAAAGGGCGGGGGCTTTCAGCCCTGCCGTTCGGGGATGAGAAATGGGGCGGCTTTAGCCGCTGAAGCCTTCAACGGTGTGCTTTAGGGGCTAAAGAGTCTGTGTGAAAACTCGTGGATTCCCGCTTTCGCGGGAATGACTGCATCCGAATAGGACCTCTAAGTCCAACGCTGTCATCCCCGCGGAAGCGGGGGTCCACCTCAAATAGGCACCATACACGAGTTCTCACACAGACTCTAAAGCCCAGGTTTTGGGCGATCGACTTACAGCGGTGCTGAAAGCCCGCCCTTTCTCTGAACTTCACTATGATCTGAAATCCTCGATGAAACACTCGGCGGTTATAGACGCCGCTCCAGGATAGTCTGAGGTCACTGGATGGATTCCCATAAACCCATGTTTCTGCCGGAGGTGGAGAATAGCCCGCAACCCAGCCTTTACACCGAAGGCATTCGCGCGATGCAAGTGTCGGGCGCCGAATACCCGAAGATCTGGCACCTGTTAGCCTACCGCCCAAAAGCGGCGGACCATCTGGCCGCCTTTACCCAGGAAATCATGCGCGGTGACTGCCCGCTGAGCCCAGGCATCCGGGAGCTGATCGCGGCGTTCACGTCAGCCGCCAATCATTGCCCCTTTTGAGCGAAATACCACGCCGCAGTTGCGGCGGAGTTGCTGGGAAGTGAAGATCTGGTCCGCGGCGCCATCCAGGATCTTGAAACTTCCGGGCTTTCCGAAAAGGAGAAGGCGCTATTTCGCTTCATTCGAAAAGTCAACCATCACTCACCGGAGATCACCGCTCAAGACATGAAGCCGCTTTACGACGCCGGCTGGACGGACGAGGCCATCTATTACGCCATCACGGTCTGCGCGCTATTCAATTTCTACAATCGCTGGATTGACGCCTCCGGGGTGCATCCGATGTCCGAGGAGGCACATCGCCAGTTCGGAGCGCGCACGGCCCATCATGGATATGTCCGGAAGTGATCGTCGGTTCGGCCGCATCGTTTACCGCGCGGACGCTCACCGTCGGGAGGGCGGGGCTTCAAAGTCTGGGTGAGAACGCGTGCTTGACGATTGCCCGCTATGGATCCCCGCCTTCGCGGGGGTGACATTGTCGGATTCAGAGGTTCTACTATGACGTCGTCATTCCCGCGAAAGCGGGAATCCACGAGTTGTCACACAGACCCTTCAGCCCTGCCGGTCGCTTTTACTCATCCTTTCCCTACCCCGCTGCCCGTAACGCTCTTGCGGGCAAGCTCTCGGAGCGGCGATCCAAGCCCGGTATCGGG